>NZ_JBSFFI010000006.1:0-265339 GCF_053596035.1 Streptomyces sp. NPDC001781
CGGTGTTTCCGACTCTATCAGATCTTTCCGATCCGATTTCCTCGGTGCTTTCCAGTTCCTCACTTCCGCGTTTCCGCTTCCGTGTTTCCCTTTCCGGCGGTTCCGACTCTATCAGATCCTTTCGGCGTCTGATTCCCAGTCAGAGGGGGTTGTCTTCCCGGCCCGCTGGGCCGTTCCGACGAGTGAGACTTTAGCGGATTCCCGGCTCCCGAGCTAATCGGGGGCCGCGTCCTTTCGAACACGGATTCCTCATTTCGCAAATGCGCGCACGGGCATGCGACAGCAAGTGTCGATGAGTAGTGGGCCTTGCGAGATGGCTGTCCGGGGACCGACCGGAGTCGGCTCTCACGTCGGACAGCTCGGAGTACATTACGCATCCAGGCAGAGGGTGTCAACCTTCTGCCTGGATGGTCGTGCCGGGGTCAGTCCTTCTTGCCGGAGGCCAGCTCGCGGCTGCGGTCGCGGGCCGCTTCCAGTGCCGCGATGAGGGCGGCCCGTACGCCGTGGTTCTCCAGCTCGCGGATGGCATTGATGGTCGTACCGGCCGGCGAGGTGACGTTCTCGCGGAGCTTGACCGGGTGCTCGCCGCTGTCGCGGAGCATCGTGGCGGCGCCGATCGCCGACTGCACGATCAGCTCGTGGGCCTTGTCGCGGGGCAGACCGAGCAGGATGCCGGCGTCCGTCATGGCCTCGACCAGGTAGAAGAAGTACGCCGGGCCGGAACCGGAGAGCGCGGTGCAGGCGTCCTGCTGGCCCTCGGGGACACGCAGGGTGTGGCCCACCGCGCCGAAGATCTCCTCGGCGGTGGCGACGTGCTCCTCAGTTGCGTGGCTGCCCGGCGAGATGACGGACATGGCCTCGTCCACCAGGGCCGGGGTGTTCGTCATGACGCGGACGACCGGGGTGCCCTCGGCGAGCCGCTCCTCGAAGAACGAGGTGGGGATGCCCGCGGCGCCGCTGATGATCAGGCGGTCGGCGGGGACATGCGGGGCGAGCTCGTCCAGGAGGGCGCCCATGTCCTGCGGCTTGACCGTGAGGATCAGCGTGTCGGCGCTCTTCGCGGCCTCGGTGTTGCTGACCGGGGTCACGCCATGGCGGGCGCTGAGTTCCTCGGCGCGTTCCGGGCGGCGGGCGGTGACCAGGAGGTCGGCCGGTGCCCAGCCGCCCCGGATCATCCCGCTGAGCAGGGCTTCGCCGATCTTTCCGGTGCCGAGGACTGCGACTTTCTGGCTCATGCCGTTCATCCTCGCACCGGGGACACGGCTGGTGGGGCGTTTGTCCGCTGGGCGGACGGGTCCTCAGTCGGTGCGGCGGCGCAGGGTGGCCGCACCGAGGACGAGGACCAGGAGCGCGCATCCGGCGACGATCAGTGCGTCCCGGACGAAGGCCGAGGTCAGGTCGGTTTGGTGGAGGACCTCGTTCATGCCGTCGACGGCGTAGGACATGGGCAGGACGTCGGAGACGGCCTCCAGCGCCGGGTGCATGTCCGCGCGGGGCGTGAACAGGCCGCACAGGAGGAGCTGGGGGAAGATCACCGCCGGCATGAACTGGACCGCCTGGAACTCCGAGGCGGCGAAGGCCGAGACGAAGAGGCCGAGGGCGGTGCCGAGCAGGGCGTCCAGGAGGGCGACCAGCAGGAGTAGCCAGGGTGATCCGGTGACGTCGAGACCGAGGAGCCAGACGGCCAGGCCGGTGGCGAGGGCGGACTGGACGACGGCCACGGTGCCGAAGGCGAGTGCGTAGCCGGCGATGAGGTCCGCCTTGCCGAGCGGCATCGCGAGGAGGCGTTCCAGGGTGCCGGAGGTGCGCTCGCGCAGGGTGGCGATGGAGGTCACCAGGAACATCGTGATCAGCGGGAAGATGCCGAGCAGTGAGGCACCGATGCCGTCGAAGGTGCGCGGGCTGGCGTCGAAGACGTAGCGCAGCAGGACCAGCATGAGGCACGGCACGAGGAGCATCAGCGCGATGGTCCTGGGGTCATGGCGGAGCTGACGCAGGACGCGTGCCGCGGTGGCGGTGGTGCGGGCGGTGCTGAAGACGGCGGTGCGGGCGGCCGGGATCGTCGTGCTCATCGGGTCGGCTCCTTGGTGTGGTCGTCGGCCTCGTCGACGAGGCGCAGGAAGGCGTCCTCCACGGTGTCGGTGGCGGTGCGGGCGCGCAGGTTCTCGGGGGTGTCCTCGGCGAGGACGTGTCCTTCGCGCATGAGGAGGAGGCGGTGGCAGCGCTCTGCCTCGTCCATGACGTGGGAGGAGACGAGGAGGGTGGTCCCGCGGTCGGCGAGTTCGTGGAAGAGGTTCCAGAGGTCGCGGCGGAGTACGGGGTCGAGGCCGACGGTCGGTTCGTCCAGGACGAGCAGATCGGGGGTGCCGAGGAGCGCGACGGCGAGGGAGACGCGGCTGCGCTGGCCGCCGGAGAGGTTGCCGGCCAGGGCGCCGGTGTGGGTGGTGAGGTCGACGTCGGCGATGGCGCGGGTGACGTGTTCGCGGCGGCGGTCGGCGGCGGACCGGCCGGGGTCGAGGATCGCGGCGAAGTAGTCGAGGTTCTGCTCGACGGTGAGGTCGTCGTACACCGAGGGGGCCTGGGTGACGTAGCCGACGCGGCTGCGCAGGGTGGCGTGGCCGGCGGGGCGGCCGAGGACGTCGAGGGTGCCGGTGACCTTGGCCTGGGTGCCGGTGATGGCGCGGATCAGCGTGGACTTGCCGCAGCCGGAGGGGCCGAGCAGGCCGGTGATCCGGCCTCGGGGGACGGTGAAGTGGAGGCCGTTCAGGACGGTGCGGGCGCCGCGTACGACGGTGAGGCCGGCGGCGCGGACGGCATCGGGTGCCGCCGGCTGGGATGGCCCGGGAACATTATTCATCACGTGATGAATAATGTTCCCGGGCCGGGATGCCGTCAAGGGGCGCCGTCAAGGAGCCGTGTCAGGGTCGGGCGGTTTCGGTTCAGGGGCGCCTCCGGGTCGGCTCCGGGTCCGGTCAGGGCCGGGTAGGGGGTTCCGGGGTGGTGGCGACGAGCAGAACCACCTCGTACGTCTCCTCGACCAGGCCGTCGGGGAAGACCTTGATCAGGTGGGCGCGCTCGGCGGCGAAGAACTCGGTGCGGGCGGGCTCGGGGGCGAGGAGGAAAGCGGAATGACTGCCGATGTTGGCCAGGTGGGTGTCGAGCGGCACGTGACGGCTCCAGCGGACCGAGCGCCGGCTGAAGTCGAGCCGGCCGCTGGGATCGGCGGCGGCGACGCGGTCGGTGGCCTTGCGCTGCTCGGTCTGTACGGGCAGACCGAGGAAGCGGGCGGCGCGCGCGGCGGCCGCGGCGATCCAGTCGACGTCCGTGGCGTCGGTGTTCCACCACAGTGCCAGCGTGCCGCCCGGCCGCAGCACGCGCAGCGCTTCCGGCACCGAGCGGGCCGGATCGGTCCAGTGCCAGGCCTGGGCGTACGTGACGAGGTCGGCCCGGGCACCGGCCACGGGAAGGGCGTCGCCGCTGCCCCGGACCAGAGAAAGGTGCGGGTTCCGGCGACGGAACTCGGCGGCCATGCCCGCGCCCGGCTCGACGGCGAGCACTTCGGCGCCCCGCTGGTGCAGCAGCTCGCTGGCGATGCCGGTCCCCGCGCCCACGTCGACGGCCCGGGTTCCGGTCAGGGGGCGTCCGGTGAGTTCCTCGATGGTGTCGAAGAGCGCGGGCGGATAGGAGGGGCGGTTCTCGGCGTACTGCGCGGCGGCCGCGTTGAAGGAGTGGGCGCGGGCGCCGGCGGTGGGGGCCTCTGGTGCGGTCATGCCGCCCATGCTGTCGGCGTGGGGCGGGTCGGGACAGGGGTTTTGTGGCCGGGCGCCCCGGTGCCGCCGCCGGGGTCAGGCGCGGCGCTTCTTGCGGGCCTTCGCGGGGTTGCCCGTGCGCCGGGACCGGGTCCGCTGGTACTCGGCGCGGGCCGTGTCGTACTCGGCGCGGTGCAGTTTCTCGCCGGGCGCCTCGGTGAGGGAGCGGGCGGACCAGGCGAGGAGGGTGCCGACGAAGCCCACGGCGAGCAGTCCGCGCAGCCGGGCCTGGCGCTCGGGGTCGGGGCGGCGGCCGAAGTTGTCCCAGGTGGTGCGGAAGGCGAGCGCGCTGCACACCGCGAACATGGCGATGACCAGGACGGTCACGAACGAACCGGTACCGGCGATCTGGAGGCCCTGGTAGGCCAGGCGCAGGATCACGCAGGAGACGGCGGCCGCGGCGAGGGCTCCGATGGCGACGGCGGCGCGGCGGGCAGCGTAGCCGCCGGTGTGGTCCACCCAGGTCGTGCCGAAGAAGCGGAGGGGTTCGGGGCGGGGGCCGCCCGTGGAGCCCGCCGGGGTGGTGTCGGTGCCGGTCTCGTCGCTCACGCGTCGATTATGGCTCCGCCGCCCCGCGGGCGCCGGGGCGGGGCGTCAGCCGCAGCGGCCGGTGACGTAGCCGTCGCTGCCGGTGTGCACATAGGTGTCGGACACGTACTCGCCGGAGCCGATGTTGTCCCAGATCTTCGAGGTGCCGTACGGGCCGGTCACCGTGGTGCCGGGCGTCTGGCAGTAGATGGTGACGCTGGAGCCGGCGGGCAGCGTACGGACGACGCCGTAGCCGGTGCCGGGGCCGCTGCGCACGTTGAGCGGGGCGCCCGGTGCGATCGGGAAGCGGGGCGCGGTGGCCGTGGCGGTGGCCGTCGCCGGCTCGGCCAGGATCGTGGGCGCGTGGTCGTCGGACATGAGATACCTCCCCCGTGACACCCCGTGACGACCACGGGGTGGTGACACCGCTCGCCGGGCATCGCGTACGGGTGCCGGACGGGCGGGCGGGCCCCGGCCGCGCCGCGACTCGCAGGCGGAGGTTAGCAAGCCGCCTCGGCGTCGTACGGGCAATCGAATAGGCTCCTTTCGTCGCGCGCGCGGCCGATGAGCACGGGGGTGGTCCATGGCGCCACGGCACAGCACCGGAACCGGCGCGGAAGCGGAACTTCCGGAGTACGCCGGCCACTTCCGGCTGGAGTCGCAGCTCGGTTCCGGCGGGATGGGTGTGGTGCATCTGGCCCGCAGCGCCTCCGGGATGCGGGTGGCGGTGAAGGTGGTGCACGCCGAGTTCGCGCGGGACCCCGAGTTCCGGGGGCGGTTCCGGCAGGAGGTGGCGGCCGCGCGGCGGGTGAGCGGTGCGTTCACCGCGCCGGTGGTGGACGCGGACCCGGAGGCGGCGCGGCCGTGGATGGCGACGCTGTTCATCCCCGGGCCGACACTGTCCCAGCAGGTGAAGCGGAACGGCCCGCTGGAGCCCGCGCAGGTACGGCGGCTGATGGCCGGGCTCGCCGAGGCGCTCAGGGACATCCACCGGGTCGGTGTGGTGCACCGGGATCTCAAGCCGGGGAACGTGCTGCTGGCCGAGGACGGGCCGAAGGTGATCGACTTCGGGATCTCCCGGCCGAAGGACAGCGAACTGCGCACGGAGACAGGGAAGTTGATCGGCACGCCGCCGTTCATGGCTCCGGAGCAGTTCCGGCGGCCTCGGGAGGTGGGGCCGGCGGCGGACGTGTTCGCGCTCGGGTCGGTGATCGTGCACGCGGCGACCGGGCGGGGGCCGTTCGACTCGGACAGTCCGTATGTCGTGGCCTACCAGGTGGTGCACGACGAGCCGGAACTGGCCGGGGTTCCGGAGGGGCTCGCGCCGCTGGTGCGGCGGTGCCTGGCGAAGGAGCCGGAGGACCGGCCGACGCCGGACGAGCTGATGCTGGCGCTGCGTTCGGTCGCGGCCTCGTACGACACGCAGGCGTTCATACCGGCACAGCGGGAGGGAACGGCGGACGGGGACGCCTTGCGGGAGGAGGAGCCCGCTGTCCCGCCCGAGCCGGCTCCGCCGAAGCGGCGCCGGTGGCGCGGGCGGGCCGTGCTTGCGGCCACCGCCGCGGTGCTGGCCGTCGGCGGGGTGGTGGCCTCGGTGCAGTGGGCGGGGGCAGGGCAGAGGCACGGCGCCCGCCCGCAGGCGGCTCCGGCGGTGACGGCGGCCGGGTTCGCGGGGTGGCGGTCCGCGGTGGTGGCCGGGGTACCCGGGGCGCCCCGGTGTGTGCTGGGTGCGGGCAAGTTGCTGTGCACGGCGGACGGGGCGGTCTTCGCGCTGGACCCGGTGAAGGGTTCCGTGGTGTGGCGGCGGACGTTCGCTGGGGCGATGTGGAGTGATCCGCCTGTGGTGTCGGGCGGGGCGCTGCGGCTGCGGAACCAGAGCGGGCGGCTGACGGCGCTCGATCCGGGCACGGGGCGTACGCGTGGGGAGCGGGAGCTGACCGGGGACACCGGAACGCGGTACATCGGCGACACGCTGGTGACGACCAGGGCGGACGGGGTGGTCTTCGGGGCGGGGAGCCGTTCGGGGAAGGAGGAGTGGCGGCTGCCGCTGCCGGACGGGACCCGGCCGCGGATCGACGCCTTCGGCGCCGGTTCGGACGGGTACGCGACGGCGACCTCGGCGGACGGGAGGAGTAGCCGGGTCACGGCGTTCGACCCGGCGTCCGGGGCCGTGCGGTGGAGCCGGCGGATGCCGGGGATGGTCGAACCGGTGGGCGCCGGGGGCGGGTTCGTCTACTTCCTCGACGACGACCCCGTGTACGGGGACACCAGGGGGCTGGTGCGCTACGAGGTGAAGTCGGGCGCCACGCGCAGGGTTTCGCTGCTGGGGCCGCGGCCGGACGCCCAGGCCACCGTGCGCCACGGGGTGGTGTACCTGCTCGCGGCGAACGGGGGCCTGGACGCGGTGGACATGGCGGCGGGCAAGCCGTCGTGGCACCTGGAGACGACGGTGAGCCGGGGCTCGGCACCGGTGACGGACGGGCGGCGGGTGTACTTCTCGGCCGCCGACGGGCGGCTGCTCGCGGTGGACGCCCGCCGGGGCACCCTCGCCGGTCAGACCCGCCCCCGGCTCGGTGCGCGGGCGGACCGGGTGACGGCGGGGCTGCCGACGCCGGTGCTCGCGCGGGGACATGTGTACGCGGGGGCGCCGGACGGGTCGGTGTTCGCGGTGAACACGGCTGATCCGGCGGCCTGGTGAGCAAGAAGCGCACCGGCCGCCGGATCGGCCGAGGGGTTCAGCCCAGGAGGGAGACGTCGCGGACGGCGCCCTTGTCGGCGCTGGTGGCCATGGCCGCGTAGGCGCGCAGGGCGGCGGACACCTTGCGGGTGCGGTCGGCGGGGGCGTAGACGCCGTTCAGACCGGCTTCGCGGCGGGCGAGTTCGGCGTCGTCGACGAGGAGTTCGATGGTGCGGTTCGGGATGTCGATGCGGATGCGGTCGCCGTCCTGGACCAGGGCGATGGTGCCGCCGGAGGCCGCTTCGGGGGAGGCGTGGCCGATGGAGAGGCCGGAGGTGCCGCCGGAGAAGCGGCCGTCGGTGATCAGGGCGCAGGTCTTCCCGAGGCCGCGGCCCTTGAGGTACGAGGTCGGGTAGAGCATCTCCTGCATGCCGGGGCCGCCCTTGGGGCCCTCGTAGCGGATGACGACCACGTCGCCGTCCTTGACCTCCTGGGTGAGGATGCGCTGGACGGCCTCCTCCTGGGACTCGCAGACGACGGCGGGCCCCTCGAAGGTCCACACCGACTCGTCGACGCCCGCGGTCTTCACCACACAGCCGTCGACGGCCAGGTTGCCCTTGAGGACGGCGAGGCCGCCGTCCTTGGAGTAGGCGTGCTCGGCGGAGCGGATGCAGCCGCCCTCGGCGTCGTCGTCCAGGGAGTCCCAGCGCTCGGACTGGGAGAAGGCCTCGGCGGAGCGGACGCAGCCGGGGGCCGCGTGCCACAGCTCGACCGCCTCGGCGGACGGGGAGCCGCCGCGCACGTCCCAGGTCTTCAGCCAGTCGGCCAGCGAGGGACTGTGGACGGAGGTCACGTCCTCGTTGAGCAGACCGGCGCGGTGCAGTTCGCCGAGGAGGGCGGGGATGCCGCCGGCGCGGTGCACGTCCTCCATGTAGTACGTGCGGTTCTTCGCGACGTTGGGCGCGACCTTGGCCAGGCACGGGACGCGGCGGGAGACGGCGTCGATCTCCGGGAGGCCGAAGGGGACGCCCGCCTCCTGGGCGGCGGCCAGCAGGTGCAGGATCGTGTTGGTGGAGCCGCCCATGGCGATGTCCAGCGCCATGGCGTTCTCGAAGGCCGCGAAGGTGGCGACGGAGCGGGGGAGGACGGTCTCGTCGTCCTGCTCGTAGTAGCGGCGGGTGATCTCCATGACCGTGCGGGCGGCGTCCTCGTAGAGGGCGCGGCGGGCGGTGTGGGTGGCGAGGACCGAGCCGTTGCCGGGCAGGGAGAGGCCGATGGCCTCGGTGAGGCAGTTCATCGAGTTGGCGGTGAACATGCCGGAACAGCTGCCGCAGGTCGGGCAGGCGTTCTCCTCGATGCGGAGGATGTCCTCGTCGGAGATCTTGTCGTTGACCGCGTCGGAGATCGCGTCGACCAGGTCCAGCGTGCGCACGGTGCCGTCGACCAGGGTGGCGCGGCCGGACTCCATGGGCCCGCCGGAGACGAAGACGGTCGGGATGTTCAGGCGCAGCGCGGCCATCAGCATGCCCGGCGTGATCTTGTCGCAGTTGGAGATGCAGACCAGGGCGTCGGCGCAGTGGGCCTCGACCATGTACTCCACCGAGTCCGCGATCAGGTCGCGGGAGGGCAGGGAGTAGAGCATGCCGCCGTGGCCCATGGCGATGCCGTCGTCCACGGCGATGGTGTTGAACTCGCGCGGGATGCCGCCCGCGGCCGTGATCGCCTCGCTGACGATGCGGCCGACCGGCTGGAGGTGGGTGTGGCCGGGGACGAACTCGGTGAAGGAGTTGGCGACCGCGATGACGGGCTTGCGGCCGATGTCCGCACCGGGTACACCCGAGGCGCGCATAAGGGCGCGGGCGCCCGCCATGTTGCGGCCGTGGGTGACTGTGCGGGACCTCAGCTCGGGCATCGTCGCTCGCTCCTTCGTGAGAAGTCGGGTCAGAGAGACTTCTGACTGCTCCGAGCGTACGCCGGTCATCCACGAGGCGGGACGAAGTGTCCGGAATACGGGACGGACGTCTTGGCGCCCGGGCTCCGCAACGCCCCGTCGACCCGCCCCCGCGGCACCTCGTGCCGCACCCCGGCTCACCGCTCCGTGAGATGCCCCTGCACCACCGGTGCCAGGCGGGCCACGATCCGCTCCAGATCGGCCGAGGCCAGCGGCTCCACCTTGATCACGTAGCGCAGCATGGCCGTGCCGACCAGTTGGGCGGCGGCCAGCTCGACGCGCAGCTCGGCGTCCGGCACCTCCAGGCGCCCGGCGATGCGGCTCAGGAGCTGGGCGGCGATCAGGCGGCGGAAGACGGCGGCGGCGGTGTCGTTGTTGACGGCGGAGCGGACGATGGCGAGCAGCGGGGTGCGGGTGGCGGGGTTCTCCCACACGCCCAGCACGAACCGGGTCAGCCGCTCCCCCACGGAGTCCAGCGGGCCCTCGGCGATCGCGTCCGGAGCCGCGAGGGCGGGTGCGAAGGCGACCGCGACGGCGGCCTCGAAGACCTGCTCCTTGGTGCCGAAGTAGTGGTGGACCAGCGCGGAGTCGACCCCGGCGGCCTTGGCGATGCCGCGTACGGAGGTCTTCTCGTAACCGCGCTCGGAGAACTCCGCGCGGGCGGCGTCGAGGATGCGGTCGCGGGTGTCGCCGGACTCGGCGCGCGGGGGCCGTCCCCGGCGCCGGGCGGTGGGCTCGCTCACGGCCGGGGCACCCCGGCGCCCGCCGCGAGGTGGTGGCGGGTGAAGGCGAGGGCCTCGGCGAGGTCGGCCTCGCGTTCGGCGCCGGACATGGCCCGGCGGGTGTTGACCTCGATGACGACATGGCCGTCGAAACCGGTGCGGGTGAGGCGGTCCAGCAGTTCGGCGCACGGCTGGGTGCCGCGGCCGGGCACCAGGTGCTCGTCCTTGGCGGAGCCCCGGCCGTCGGCGAGATGGACGTGGCCGAGCCGGTCGCCCATGCGGTCGATCATGCCGAGGGCGTCGGTGCGGGCGGTCGCCGTGTGGCTGAGGTCGATCGTGTAGTGCCGGTAGTCGTCCTTGGTGACGTCCCACTCGGGGGCGTAGGCGAGCAGTTCGCGGTCGCGGTAGCGCCAGGGGTACATGTTCTCGACGGCGAACCGCACGTCGGTCTCGTCGGCCATGCGCCAGATGCCGTCGACGAACTCGCGCGCGTACTGCCGCTGCCAGCGGAAGGGCGGGTGGACGACGACGGTGGAGGCGCCCAGCCTCTCGGCGGCGGACCGGGCGCGGCGCAGCTTGGTCCAGGGGTCGGTGGACCAGACCCGCTGGGTGATCAGCAGGCAGGGCGCGTGCACGGCGAGGATCGGCACGCCGTGGTGGTCGGACAGGCGGCGCAGCGCCTCGACGTCCTGGCTGACGGGGTCGGTCCACACCATGACCTCGACGCCGTCGTAGCCGAGGCGCGCGGCGATCTCGAAGGCCGTCGCCGTCGACTCCGGGTAGACCGAGGCCGTCGACAGGGCGACCTTTACGTCCCTTGGTTCAGCCACGGAGACACCTTACGGGGTGGGGTACCGGGGACGAGGGGTGTCTCCGGGCCGGTGTGAGCTTCGCCATCGCCGGCCGGGCCGCGGGTCACGCCGAGCCCATGTGGTCCAGGCGCCGCAGGATGACGCCCTCGCGCAGGGCCCACGGGCAGATCTCCAGGCTCTCCACGCCGAACAGGTCCATCGCGCCCTCGGCCACCAGCGCGCCGGCGAGGATCTGCCCGGCCCGCCCCTCGGAGACACCGGGGAGCTCGGCGCGCTGCGCCGCGGACATCGCGGCGAGCCGGGGCACCCACGCCTCCAGCGACTCCCGCTTCAGCTCTCGCTGTACGTAGAGGCCCTCTGCGTCCCGCGCGGCACCCGCGATCCGGGCGAGCTGCTTGAAGGTCTTGGAGGTGGCGACGACATGATCGGGGGCGCCGAAGCGGCTGAACTCGCCGACGGTCCGGGCGATCTCGGCGCGCGCGTGGCGGCGCAGCGCGCGCACCTCGTCCGGCGTCGGCGGGTCCTGGCGCAGCCAGCCCGCGGTGAGGCGGCCGGCACCGAGCGGGAGGGAGGCGGCCGCGTCGGGCTGCTCGTCGATGCCGTAGGCGATCTCCAGCGAGCCGCCGCCGATGTCCAGCACGAGCAGCTTCCCGGCGGACCAGCCGAACCAGCGGCGGACGGCGAGGAAGGTGAGCCGGGCCTCCTCGGCGCCGCTCAGTACCTGGAGGCGGACGCCGGTCGCGTCGGCGACGCGCGTGAGGACGTCGTCGGCGTTGCGGGCGTCGCGCACGGCGGAGGTGGCGAAGGGCAGCAGGTCCTCGACGCCCTTGTCCTCGGCGGCCTGGAGGGCGTCCCGTACGACGGCGACGAGGCTTTCGATGCCCTCCTCGCCGATCGCGCCGCTGTCGTCGAGGAGTTGGGCGAGCCGCAGATCGGCCTTGTGGGAGTGGGCGGGCAGCGGGCGGGCGCCGGGGTGGGCGTCCACCACCAGCAGATGCACCGTGTTCGAGCCCACGTCCAGGACACCGAGTCTCATGGACGAAACGCTACTGCCAGAAGCCCCGTCCGCGGTGCCCGTACGGCCCTCGTGCGACTTACCCTGGACGGGTGCCAAAGACGAAAAAGGCCAAGGTCGACAAGACCGACAAGCCGACCAGGTCACGCAAAGCCGCCAAGGCCCCCAAGGGTGACGAGAAGGGCCTGGACTTCGCGCGCGCGTGGGTGGAGTTCCCCGACCCCGCCGACGACGAGCAGGTCTTCCGCTGCGACCTGACCTGGCTGACCTCCCGCTGGACGTGCATCTTCGGCCAGGGCTGCCAGGGCATCCAGGCGGGCCGCGCGGCCGACGGCTGCTGCACCCTGGGCGCGCACTTCTCCGACGAGGACGACGAGAAGCGGGTCGCGGATCACGTGGCCCGGCTCACCCCGGACATCTGGCAGCACCATGCCGAGGGGCTGGCGGGCGGCTGGGTCTCGAAGGACGACGAGGGCTCGCGGCAGACTCGGCCCTTCGAGGGCTCCTGCATCTTCCAGAACCGGCCCGGCTTCGAGGGCGGCGCGGGCTGCTCGCTGCACATCCTGGCGCTCAAGGAGGGCCGGGAGCCGCTGGAGACCAAGCCGGACGTGTGCTGGCAGCTGCCGATCCGGCGCACCTACGACTGGATCGACCGCCCCGACGACACCCGCGTCCTCCAGGTGTCCATCGGTGAGTACGACCGGCGAGGCTGGGGTCCCGGCGGCCACGACCTGCACTGGTGGTGCACCTCGGCCACCTCGGCGCACGGCGCGGGCGAGCCGGTCTACGTCTCCTACCGGGCCGAGCTGACCGAACTGATGGGCAAGGCGGGCTACGACCGCCTGGTCGAGCTGTGCGAGCAGCGGCTGGCGTCCCGGTTGCCGCTGGTCGCTCCGCACCCGGCGGACCCCGCCTGAGGACGCTGCCGCTGTCCTCAGGCGGGCGCGGATCACCGCAGGGACCTCAGCCGTCGACCGGACTCGGGGTGTCCTCGTCGTCGCCCGGCGGCGGGGACGACTCCGGCGGGTCGGACGGGAACGGGTCGGACGGGACGGGGTCCGGGCTCGGGGAGGCACTGGACGGCGGCGGGGACTGGCTGGGCGGGGTGGCGGAGGGCGGCGCGGTCGGTGTCGTGGGGCCCGGGCGCGGTGTGCCGGGCCGGGGGCGCGGGGGCACCGGGGCCGGACCGCGGCCGGCGATGGTGACGACGGCGCCGGCCGGGGCGACGGCCACCCGGGCCCGCCAGCGGCCGGCGGGCTCGCGCAGGTGGTCGACGTGCACCTTGACCGTGACCGAATCGCCGGGGTCGAGGGTGCCGGCGGACCGGCTGAGGTAGAGCCAGGGCGCCGAGGTGGTCGCGGACCAGCGCACCGGCGCGTCGCCGGACGCGCTGAGGGTGATCAGCGTGGTGTCGCCGTGGTGGGCGGCGGCGACCGCGAGCCGGCCGGCGCTCCTGTCCCCGGTGCCGTTGACGCTGACGACCTCCACGGAGACGTCCGGCTCCCCCTTCCCGGCGGGCCGGCTGCCCGGTTTCACGCTGGCGTTGCCCGCGTTCTGGTAGCCGCCGGCCGGGTCGCCGCCGAGCACGCCGGGGCCGGCCGCCTCGCGGGCGGCGCCGGGGCTGTCGTCGCCGCCGAGCGCGGGGGCTCCCCGGTAGGCGGCCCACAGTGCGAGCACCGGGGCGGCGACCACCGTGGCGACGACGGTCGTGGTGACGGCACGCGAGCGGAGCTTGTCGCGGCGGGCCGCGCGGTCCTTGGGGTCCATCGGGAAGCCGCGCCGGTCGAAGCGCGGCACGGCGGCGGACCGGGCGCGCGGCGGCTGCGCGAGCGCGCTGCGCAGTGCGGCGCGGGGTGCTGGCAGCAGGGGCAGCTCGGCGGGGGTGACGGCGGCGCCGGGCCAGCGGCCGGGTACGGCGCGTTCGGCGGTGCGGCGACAGCGCGGGCAGTCGTCGACGTGCCGGACCAGTTCGCGGCGCAGGGCCGCGCTCAGCATCAACTGGCTGTCGCCGGTGAGGTGGGCAACGCTCGGGCAGCCCCCGGTCTCCACCACGGCGAGGGCGGCGCGGGTGCGCTCGACCTCGCAGGCGGCGGAGGCCAGCAGTTCACGGGCCGCGGCGGGCTCCAGGCCGAGCACGGCGGCGACCTCGGGAGCGGCGAGCTTGTGCCGGACGGCCAGTTCCAGCGCCTCACGTTGCTCGGGCGTGGTTCCGGCCGCCTCCGGCCAGGCCAGCAGGGCGAGTTCGCGGCGGCGCAGCTCCAGCACCTCGGCGGGCGGAGCGGGTTCGGCCGCCGGGGCGCCGTGGCCGGGGCGGGCGGCGGCGTGGGGGGCCTGGCGGGTGCGACGGGCCTGGGCGAGGCCGCGCAGACAGGCCCAGCGGGCCAGCGCGTACAGCCAGGCCCGGTGGTCGCCGGGGATGTGCGGGTCGCGGCGGCCGCGTCGTTCCGCGATGACGAGGACCTCGCTCAGGGCGGCGGTGGCCGCTTCGTGGTCGCACAGCACGGACAGGCAGTAGGTGAACAGGCCGTCCAGGTAAGCCTCATGGCGCGACGACGCCCGCTGGGCGATGTTCCGCGCCGCGGATCGGTCGCGCGCCTCCCGGTGCGCCCGTTGCGCCCGGTGTGCGCCGGTGGTGCGGGTCGTGGTCTCCGGAGTGCTGCTCGTCACCTGTGCGACCGTAGGCGTCGGCGGAGTGCCCCTTCTCGCACCTTGAGCACTTTTAATCCGTACGGGTGAAACGATCCCTCATAAGGGGACACCGGCCTCGGCGAAGCGGGCGCGAAACCGGCGGACACCGTCCGGAACCGTTCGCTCCGCGTGCGCCCCGACGCCCCGGCGTGCGCCCGGCTCGCGCGCCCTTGGGGGACGGGCTGCGGGCGTTGTCGGTGGTGGGGGCTACGGTTTCCGCATGGCCACCCGTACCAAGTCCGCCAAGGAGCGTCCGTCCTACCGCTGCACCGAGTGCGGCTGGCAGACGGCCAAGTGGCTCGGCCGCTGCCCCGAGTGCCAGGCGTGGGGCACGGTCGAGGAGTACGGCGCGCCCGCGGTCCGTACGACGGCGCCGGGCCGCGTCACCAGCTCCGCCCTGCCCATCGGCCAGGTCGACGGCCGCCAGGCCACCGCCCGCACCACCGGTGTCCCCGAGCTGGACCGGGTGCTCGGCGGCGGACTCGTGCCCGGCGCGGTGGTGCTGCTCGCGGGCGAGCCGGGCGTCGGCAAGTCCACACTGCTGCTCGACGTGGCGGCCAAGTCGGCGAGCGAGGAGCACAGGACCCTCTATGTGACCGGCGAGGAGTCCGCGAGCCAGGTACGGATGCGCGCCGACCGCATCGGCGCCCTGCACGACCACCTCTATCTCGCCGCCGAGACCGATCTGGCCGCCGTGCTCGGCCACTTGGACGCGGTCAAGCCCTCGCTGCTGATCCTGGACTCGGTGCAGACGGTCGCCTCCCCCGAGATCGACGGCGCCCCCGGTGGCATGGCCCAGGTCCGCGAGGTGGCCGGCGCCCTGATCCGCGCCTCCAAGGAGCGCGGCATGTCCACCCTGCTGGTGGGCCATGTCACCAAGGACGGCGCCATCGCGGGCCCCCGCCTGCTGGAGCACCTGGTCGACGTCGTCCTGAGCTTCGAGGGCGACCGGCACGCACGCCTCCGCCTGGTCCGCGGCGTGAAGAACCGGTACGGGGCGACGGACGAGGTCGGCTGCTTCGAGCTGCACGACGAGGGCATCACCGGCCTCGCCGACCCCAGCGGCCTCTTCCTCACCCGGCGCGCCGAGCCGGTGCCCGGCACCTGTCTGACCGTGACCCTGGAAGGGCGCCGCCCGCTGGTGGCCGAGGTGCAGGCGCTCACCGTGGACTCCCAGATCCCCTCGCCCCGCCGCACCACCTCCGGCCTGGAGACCTCGCGCGTCTCGATGATGCTGGCGGTGCTGGAGCAGCGCGGCCGGATCAGCGCGCTCGGCAAGCGGGACATCTACTCCGCGACCGTCGGCGGGGTGAAGCTGTCCGAGCCCGCCGCCGACCTGGCCGTCGCGCTGGCGCTCGCCTCGGCGGCGAGCGACACCCCGCTGCCGAAGAACCTGGTCGCCATCGGTGAGGTGGGTCTCGCCGGCGAGGTCAGACGCGTCACAGGCGTGCAGCGCCGGCTCGCGGAGGCGGCCCGGCTGGGCTTCACGCACGCGCTCGTACCGGGCGATCCGGGCAAGGTCCCGGCCGGGATGAAGGTCGTGGAGGTGGCCGACATCGGCGACGCGCTGCGGGTGCTGCCCCGCTCCCGTCGCCGAGAGGCCCCGCGGGAGACGGAGGACCGCCGGTAGACTTTGCGCAGGTCTCGCCCGTCCGTGCGAAACGCGTGCCGTGACGGAAGCGCGTCAGAACCTGCGACCGGAGGAGTGCAGTGGCAGCCAACGACCGGGCAGCAGCTCCCGGAAAGTCCGGTGGGAGTGCCGGTGCCGATGGCCTGATGCGCGCCTCGCTGAGCGCCGTCGCCCCGGGCACCGCCCTGCGCGACGGTCTGGAGCGGGTCCTGCGCGGCAACACCGGCGGCCTGATCCTGCTGGGCTGGGACAAGACGGTCGAGGCGATGTGCACCGGCGGTTTCGTGCTGGACGTGGAGTTCACCGCGACCCGGCTGCGTGAGCTGTGCAAGCTGGACGGCGGCATCGTCCTCTCCTCGGACCTGTCCAAGATCCTGCGCGCCGGGGTCCAGCTCGTACCGGACCCCACGATCCCCACCGAGGAGACGGGCACCAGGCACCGCACGGCCGACCGGGTGTCCAAGCAGGTCGGCTTCCCCGTGGTCTCGGTGTCCCAGTCGATGCGGCTGATCGCGCTGTACGTCGACGGACAGCGCCGGGTCCTGGAGGACTCGGCGGCGATCCTCTCCCGCGCCAACCAGGCCCTGGCCACCCTGGAGCGGTACAAGCTGCGCCTGGACGAGGTCGCGGGCACGCTGTCCGCGCTGGAGATCGAGGACCTGGTGACGGTCCGGGACGTCTCCGCGGTCGCCCAGCGCCTGGAGATGGTCCGGCGTATCGCCACCGAGATCGCGGAGTACGTGGTCGAGCTCGGCACGGACGGACGTCTGCTGGCGCTGCAGCTGGAGGAGCTGATCGCCGGGGTCGAGCCGGACCGTGAGCTGGTCGTCCGGGACTACGTGCCCGAGCCCACGGCGAAGCGGTCGCGCACGGTGGAGGAGGCGTTGTCCGAGCTGGACGCGCTGAGCCATGCGGAGTTGCTCGAACTGGGCACGGTGGCGCGGGGGATGGGGTACACCGCGTCTCCCGAGTCGCTGGACTCGGCGGTCTCGCCCCGCGGGTTCCGGTTGCTGGCGAAGGTTCCGCGGTTGCCGGGGGCGATCATCGACCGGCTGGTGGAGCACTTCGGAGGCCTGCAGAAGTTGCTCGCTGCCAGCGTGGACGATCTGCAGGCGGTCGACGGTGTGGGAGAGGCGCGGGCTCGCAGCGTGCGGGAAGGTCTCTCGCGGCTGGCCGAGTCCTCCATCCTGGAGCGGTACGTCTAAGGGCTGTGCAGCCGTGTCCGGTCGCGCGGTTTCCCGCGGCCCTGACGGCACGGCCCTCAAGCCCTGCGAAGCACCGGTTGCCTCGGATCAGGCCGGACCCCGCGAGCCCGGCATGATCCGTACGAGAGGCCCCGGGGTCTTTCGTTTGGATCATGCCGGGTCAGGGAGCGGGGTCTGATCCGGACGAGAGACCCTAGTCCGCCGACAGGACGAACGACGTCTGCGTCTTGGCGAAGCCCGACGCCTTCGCCTCCAGCAGGTACGTGCCCGGCTTGGCCTTGCCCGCCGGCGGGGTGGCGCACTTGGCGGCGCTGGGGTGGCGGTCCCACTTGACCGTGTAGGTGATGCTCTCGTCGGCCGGGACGCGGAAGACGAGGCTCCTGGCGCCCTCGGGGCAGTCGTCGGAGGCCCAGTAGGGGTCGTCGCCGTCGGCCGGGCTGATCTCCAGAACCGTGCGCTCGGGACCGAGGTCGACCTTGCAGTCGCCGGACGCGCCGTTGCGCACGGTGAGTTCGAAGGTGGGGGTCTCGTCGGGCGAGAAGGAGTTGTGCTTGCTGCGCAGGCTGACCGTGACCTTGCCGGGGGCGCAGACCGGGAGCGGGGAGGACGCGGCCAGCGCGTCGACCGCGCCGACACTGCCGCCGCCCGTGCCGGAGGCCGAGCCCGAACCGCCCGTGCCCGAGCCGGAGTCGCCACCGGAACCACCGCCGTCACCGGAGCCGGCCGACCCGGACCCGTCGCCCGAGCCGGAGCCGCCCGACCCGCCGTCACCGGAGCCGCCGCCGCCCGACTCGTCGCGTCCGCCGGGGTGTTGGCTGATCGCGGGGCCGGAGGACGTGGGACCCGGCGTGATCGTGGACGCGGGATTCTTGCCGTCGGGGCCGCCCGCGCCGTTCTTGCCTCCCCCGCCGCCGGACACGACGATCCAGGTGACCACGAGCGCCAGCAGGGCGATCACGGACACGATGACGACCCTCCGTCGCCAGTAGATGGAGGAGGGAAGCGGCCCGACCGGATTGCGCAGAGATCCCACGCGGAAACTGTACGAGAGATCATGCCCACGACTCGCGTCCCCCGCCGCCCTCTCATCAACTTTTCCGGATCATCATCCCGGTAACTTCCCTCGCGCACCGGCATCTTGTGCCGAGCGCGACGCTCCGTGCGCGGGCGGTGACCCACATGGTCCGCGTGCGGCGTGGCAGGATCGGAAGGCCATGACTGAGAAGCTTCACGCCCCCGTGATCGACTGGTTCGACTCTCACGCCCGCGACCTCCCCTGGCGCCGCCCGGAAGCGGGGCCGTGGGGCGTGATGGTCAGTGAGTTCATGCTCCAGCAGACCCCGGTCAGCCGAGTGCTGCCGGTCTACGAGCAGTGGCTCGCCCGCTGGCCCCGCCCGGCCGACCTGGCCAAGGAGCCGCCCGGCGAGGCGGTGCGCGCCTGGGGCCGGCTCGGCTACCCGCGCCGCGCGCTCCGGCTGCACGGCGCGGCCGTCGCCATAACGGAGCGGCACGGCGGGGACGTGCCCACCGACCACGCCCAACTGCTGGCCCTGCCCGGCATCGGCGAGTACACGGCCGCCGCCGTGGCCTCCTTCGCCTACGGGCAGCGGCACCCGGTGCTGGACACCAATGTGCGCCGGGTCTTCGCGCGCGCGGTGACCGGTGTGCGCTACCCGCCGAACGCCACCACGGCGGCCGAGCGCAGGCTCGCCCGCGAACTGCTGCCCGACGAGGACGACACGGCCGCGCGCTGGGCCGCCGCCTCCATGGAACTGGGCGCGCTGGTGTGCACGGCGAAGAACGAGGAGTGCCACCGCTGCCCGATCGCCGCGCAGTGCGCCTGGCGGCTCGCGGGCAAGCCGGAGCACGAGGGCCCGCCCCGGCGTGGGCAGACGTACGCCGGCACCGACCGCCAGGTGCGCGGGAAGCTGCTCGCGGTGCTGCGGGACGCGCATGTCCCGGTGCCGCAGACGGCGCTGGACCGGGTGTGGCACGAGCCGGTGCAACGGGCCCGCGCGCTCGACGGCCTCGTCACGGACGGCCTGGTGGAGCCGCTGCCCGGCGGGATGTACCGGCTGCCGCTCGGCTGACCCACAGGAAGGTCACAGCCGCTGGCCGTCCGTCACGACCCGCCCCGGCCAACAAAGCATTTCATAAAGGGGCATGACGGCCACTGTCTTTACCCCCGGCTCACGGCTGTTACACAACCGACGGACAGCCGAGTGCCGGCCGCGGGCTTCCTCGGACAACCCCGTGACAACCGCTCCGTAGCTTCGTTCCGTGCCCGGCGGACCACCGGGCCTGTGAGACAAGGCCCCGGCGCGGACCGGGGCGACGGGGAACACGGAAGGCGGTCGGTCATGGCGCAGGGCGAGGTGCTCGAGTTCGAGGAGTACGTACGGACCCGGCAGGACGCGCTGCTGCGCAGTGCCCGCCGCCTGGTGCCGGACCCGGTGGACGCGCAGGACCTGCTGCAGACCGCGCTGGCCCGCACCTACGGGCGCTGGGACGGCATCGCGGACAAGCGGCTGGCCGACGCCTACCTGCGCCGCGTCATGATCAACACCCGTACGGAGTGGTGGCGGGCGCGCAAGCTGGAGGAGGTGCCGACCGAGCAGCTCCCCGAGAGCCCGGTCGCGGACTCCACCGAGCAGTACGCCGACCGCGCGCTGCTGATGGACATCCTGAAGGTGCTGGCTCCCAAGCAGCGCAGTGTCGTGGTCCTGCGACACTGGGAGCAGATGTCCACGGAAGAGACGGCCGCGGCCCTCGGCATGTCCGCGGGCACGGTCAAGAGCACGCTGCACCGGGCGCTCGCCCGGCTCCGCGAGGAGCTGGAGGCCCGTGATCTGGATGCACGTGCGCTGGAGCATGAGGAGCGGGAGCGTTGCGCGGCCTGACTGAGGGGCCCAGACGTGTCCGAGGCGTACGCGCGGTGGTCCTGGCGGTGGCCGGGATCGCCGCTGTCGGCCTGTCCGCGACCGCCTGTGGCGCGGGAGGCACCGGCGCGCGGGACGAGGGCCCGGCGCACGCCTCCGCCGTGGCCGGCGCGGCGCCCCCCTCCACCGGTCCGGCGGCGGGCTACCACCGCGTGGACGCGGTGAGCCTGCTCAAGCGGGACCCGGCTGTCTCCGCGGCCGTCAAGCACGAGCTGAAGCCGTGCGGCAGCGGCGACGACTACCCCGTGGACGTCTCCTACGGGGACCTCACCGACTCGGACCGCTCCGACGTCGTGGTCAACGTGCTGACCTGCGCCGACGCGGTCGGGATCGGCGCGTATGTGTACCGGGAGAGCGGGGGCTCGTACCGGAACGTGTTCAGGACCGAGGAGTCGCCGGTCTACGCGGAGATCGACCAGGGCGCGCTGACCGTGACCAAGCAGGTCTACAGCCGGGGGGATCCCATCTCCAACCCTTCGGGCGAGGACGTCGTCCCCTATACGTGGAAGGCGGGCCGGTTCGTGCCGGGCAAGCCCGTGCACACGGACTACAGCGGGGCGGTGGGCCACGACCAGCCCACCGCCGTGCCCGGCGACTGACGTGCCGGCACGAACACGAGGACCCACGAGGACTGAGAGCACCGGATGCCAGAGCACACGCACGTCCTGTTCGTCGAGGACGACGACGTCATCCGTGAGGCCACCCAGCTCGCCCTGGAGCGGCACGGCTTCGCGGTGACCGCGATGCCCGACGGGCTGTCGGGCCTGGAGGCGTTCCGCGCGGACCGGCCCGACATCGCGCTGCTGGACGTGATGGTGCCGGGGCTGGACGGGGTCAGTCTGTGCCGCCGCATCCGGGACGAGTCGACGGTGCCGGTGATCATGCTGTCGGCGCGGGCGGACTCCATCGACGTGGTGCTGGGTCTGGAGGCGGGTGCCGACGACTACGTGACCAAGCCGTTCGACGGCGCGGTGCTGGTCGCCCGCATCCGGGCGGTGCTGCGCCGCTTCGGGCACGCCGGGCGCTCGTCCGGAGCCGGGGCGGACGGCCCGGCGGACGGTGACGGGGTGCTGACCTTCGGCGAGCTGGAGGTGGACACCGAGGGCATGGAGGTGCGGCGGGCCGGAGAGCCGGTGGCGCTCACCCCGACCGAGATGCGGCTGCTGCTGGAGTTCTCCGGCGCGCCGGGCACCGTGCTCTCCCGCGACAAGCTGCTGGAGCGGGTCTGGGACTACGGCTGGGGCGGGGACACCCGCGTGGTCGACGTCCACGTGCAGCGGCTGCGGCAGAAGATCGGTCAGGACCGGATCGAGACGGTCCGCGGCTTCGGCTACAAGCTGCGGGGCTGATGGCGGTCATGCGGAGTCTCTTCAGACGTCCGGTGCGGCGGGTGGCGAGCGTGGGCCTGCGCACCAATCTGCGGTGGAAGCTGAGCGCGGCCATCGCCCTGGTCGCGGGACTGGTGGCCATCGCGCTGAGCCTGGTGGTGCACAACGCGGCCCGGGTGTCCATGCTGGACAACGCCCGTGACCTGGCCAACCAGCGGGTGCAGCTCGCCCAGCGCAACTACGAGCTCGCCGGCCGGCCCAACTTCCCCAGCATCAAGATCGACGACCCGGCTCTCCCCCGCGAGCTGCGGGCCAAGGTGGAGGAGGGGCGCCGGGCCAGCTACGTCAGCGACACGGGCAGCGGCGAGCCGGACATCTGGGCCGCGGTGCCGGTCAAGAACGGGCACGTGCTCTCGCTGCACGGCGCCTTCCCGGACAAGTCCGCGGACGTACTGGCCGACCTCGACCAGGCGCTGCTCATCGGCTCCATCGCGGTGGTGCTCGGCGGCAGCGCGCTCGGCGTGGTGATCGGCGGCCAGCTCAGCCGTCGCCTGCGCAAGGCCGCCGTCGCCGCGAACCAGCTGGCGACCGGCGAGACCGACGTACGGGTGCGGGAGGCCATCGGCGGGGTCGTGCGGGACGAGGCCGACGACCTCGCCCGCGCGGTGGACGCCATGGCGGAGGCGCTGCGCCAGCGGCTGGAGGCGGAGCGGCGGGTCACGGCCGACATCGCGCACGAGCTGCGTACCCCGGTGACGGGACTGCTCACGGCCGCCGAGCTGCTCCCGCCGGGCCGGCCGACCGAGCTGGTGCTGGACCGGGCCAAGGCGATGCGCACGCTGGTGGAGGACGTGCTGGAGGTGGCCCGGCTGGACGGGGCCTCCGAGCGGGCCGAGCTGCAGGACATCCTGCTGGGCGAGTTCGTCTCCCGGCGCGTGGCTGCTAAGGACCCGGACATCGCCGTACGGGTGGTCCACGAGTCCGAGGTCACCACCGATCCGCGCCGGCTGGAGCGGGTGCTGTTCAACCTGCTGACCAACGCCGCACGGCACGGCGAGCCGCCCATCGAGGTGACCGTCGAGGGCCGGGTGATCCGGATACGCGACCACGGCCCCGGCTTCCCCGAGGCGCTGCTCGCCGAGGGCCCGCTGCGTTTCCGTACCGGCAGCGAGGACCGCGCCGGGCAGGGCCACGGCCTCGGCCTCACCATCGCCGCCGGGCAGGCCCGCGTCCTCGGCGCCCGCCTCACCTTCCGCAACATCCAGCCCCGCGGCGAGGGCGCGGTGGCCGTCCTGTGGCTCCCCGAGCACGCGCCCACGGCGACGGGCAGCTACACGGTCCCGCCCACCCTGCGGGGCTGACCACGTAAAGGCCCCCCCGGCCGGGGGGCCTTTACGTGGTCGGAGCGGGTCAGACCGCCTCGATCACCGGGGCCGGGATCGCGTCCGTGGACTCGGCGGACGGCTTCTGGGGGCCGCCGCGCAGCGGGACCTCCTTGACGAAGACGGCCGCGACGAGGACCACGACGGCGATGACGGAGCCGAGGAGGAAGGCGGAGTGCGTGCCCGCGGACACCGCGTGCTGGTACGCCTCCCGCGCCGCGGCCGGCAGCTTCGCCAGGCTGGCGGCGTCGAGCTGGGCGGACTTCTCGGTGATGCCCTTGCCCAGCGCACCGGCGCGCTCGGTCATCACGTCCTGGACCCGGTTGTTGAACAGGGCGCCCATGACGGCCACACCGAACGAGGAGCCGAGGGTGCGGAACAGGGTGGCGGAGGAGGACGCGACGCCCATGTCCTTCATCTCCACGCTGTTCTGCGCGACCAGCATGGTCACCTGCATCAGGCAGCCCATGCCCGCGCCGACCACGGCCATGTAGACCCCGGAGGTCAGCCGGGTGGTGTCTGTGTCCATCGTGGACATCAGGTACAGGCCGATGATCATCAGCACTCCGCCGGTGACCGGGAAGACCTTGTAGCGGCCACTGTTCGTGGTGACGCGGCCCGCGATCATCGAGGTGACCAGCATCGCGCCGAGCATCGGCAGGAGCAGCAGCCCGGAGTTGGTGGCGGAGGCGCCCTGCACGGCCTGCTGGTACAGCGGCAGGAAGAGCGTCGCGCCGAACATCACGAAGCCGGTGACGAAGCCGATGACGGACATCAGGATGAAGTTCAGGCTCTGGAAGATGTGCAGCGGCAGCACCGGCTCGGCGGCCTTGGTCTGCCAGAACACGAACCCGACCAGCGAGACCACGCCGAGAGCGGTCAGCTCCATGATCCGCGCGGAGGTCCAGGCGTACTCGGTCCCGCCCCACGTGGTGACCAGCACGATCGCGGTGATGCCGACGGTCAGCAGGACCACGCCGAGGTAGTCGATACCCGCCTTGGCCCGCTTCTTCGGCAGGTGCAGCACGGCCGAGACCAGCGCCAGCGCGACCGCGCCGAGCGGCAGGTTGATGTAGAAGGTCCAGCGCCAGCCCCAGTTGTCGGTGATGGTGCCACCGACCAGCGGGCCGCCGATCATGGCCAGCGCCATGACGCCGGCCATCATGCCCTGGTACTTGCCCCGCTCACGCGGCGGGATCAGGTCGCCGATGATCGCCATGACGCCGACCATCAGACCGCCCGCGCCCAGGCCCTGGACGGCCCGGAAGGCGATCAGCTCACCCATGCCCTGGGCCATGCCGCTCAGCGCGGAGCCGATCAGGAAGATCACGATCGAGCCGAGGAAGGCGCCCTTGCGCCCGTACATGTCACCGATCTTGCCCCAGACCGGGGTCGAGGCCGCGGTGGCGAGGGTGTACCCCGTCACGACCCAGGACAGGTGCTCGAGCCCGCCCAGGTCGCCCACGATGGTGGGCATCGCGGTGCCCACGATCATGTTGTCCAGCATCGCCAGCATCATGGCGATCATGAGCGCGAGCAGGACCACCCGTACGCTCTTCGGCTGCTTCTCCGGCTTCTTCTCCGGCTGCTCGGGCCCCGCCTGGCCCGCCTTGGCCGTCTGCGTGTCCGCCATCTCTCCCACTCCCCCTGGCGGCTACTACTTACTTGCCGCCCGGCTAGTTCACTACGCTGGAAGGTAGCCTGCTACTAGCCGGGCGTCAAGTAAGTTTCCGCGTGAGCGGGAGGAGTACGAGGATGGGCGACACCATGGACGGCACCAAGCAGCAGCGCCGCGGGAACACCCGCCAGCGCATCCAGGACGTCGCGCTCGAGCTCTTCGCGGAACAGGGCTACGAGAAGACCTCTCTACGCGAGATCGCGGAGCACCTAGATGTCACCAAGGCGGCTCTCTACTACCACTTCAAGACCAAGGAGGAGATCATCGTCAGCCTCTTCGAGGATCTGACGCAGCCGATCGAGGACCTGATCGAGTGGGGCCGCAGCCAGCCGCACACGCTGGAGACCAAGCAGGAGATCGTACGGCGCTACAGCGCGGCGCTGGCCGGGGCGCAGCCGCTCTTCCGGTTCATGCAGGAGAACCAGGCGACGGTGCGGGAGCTGCGCATCGGGGACACGTTCAAGGAACGCATGAAGGGCCTCAGGGAGATCATCATCGATCCGGAGGCCGAGCTGGTGGACCAGGTCCGCTCGATCAGCGCGCTGTTCACCCTGCACGCCGGCATGTTCGTGATGGCGGACCTGGAAGGCGACCCCGAGAAGAAGCGCGAAGCGGTTCTCGAAGTCGCCGTGGATCTGGTGACGCAGGCGCACGAGGGCGCCCGCGGCGATCAGTAGTCCGGACATCCGCGGTCCGGACTACCGGCGGTGGCCGGTGAGGGCCGGGGGCGGTGGCCCAGGGCTCAGACGTGGACGCCGTGGGACCGCAGGAAGTTGAGCGGGTTGACGGCCGAGCCGTAGTTCGGCGTCTTGCGGATCTCGAAGTGCAGGTGCGGGCCGGTGGAGTTACCGGTGCTGCCCGACTTGGCTATGTGCTGACCGGTCTTGACGACCTGACCGATCTTGACGTCGACCCGGGACAGGTGGGCGTACTGCGAGTACAGGCCGTTGCCGTGCTTGATGACGACGGCGTTGCCGTACGCGGGGCCGTCGCCGGCGCCGTTCGGACCGGCCTTGACCACGGTGCCGCCGTGGGCCGCGAGGACCTCGGTACCGGTGGGCACCGCGAAGTCCTGACCGCTGTGCTTGTGCGCCCAGTGGCTGCCGCCCTGGTCGAAGCTGGCGGAGAGGGTGTACTTCTTCACCGGGTCGACCCAGGAGGTCGCGGAGGCGGAGGCGGCGCTGGCAACCCCGCCACCCAGTACGGCCGCGGCGCCGGCACCGGCGGCAAGGACAGCCACGCGGGTGCGGAGCGCGGACGTACGGACGGACGTGGAACGCTTGAACATCGATACCTCGTGAACTCGGAGACAGAGCGCCACCCGGCGTACGGATGTTTCGCCGTGTGCCGGGCGGGACTCCACATTGGTAACCCCTCGCCCCATCCGGGTTCAAAGGGCCCATCTACGGCACGAGTTAGTAGAAGCGTCCCAAATCGGTCATCTCTTGACAGGCCGGGCGCTCCGGCGGGACCAGGCGCTACGGCCTGCCGATATCACTGAGGGTTTCAACGCGTACGTCCAGGTTTGCCGTGTTTTGGAATACCACTATCCCGGCTAGTACCGGACATATCGCCTGTGCGGCATGTCACCGGCGGACCGACTCGGGGACCCGATAAATGTGATGCGCGCCTCTAGCAACCTACCGTCCGGTAACCCTACGGTTCCCCTCGCGCCACCCGCTCCGCAGACCATGCACTGCACCGTACGGACGCGAGAGGACCCCCTTCATGACCAGACGCCCCCTGGCTCGCCGGATCGCCGCCATCGCCGTCTCCACCGCAGCGCTCGCCGCCCTCGCCGCCCCCGCCGAGGCCGCCACCGCCACCGCCACCGCCGTGGACTACGGCACCTGGCAGCAGGACTGCGGACGGGTGATGAGCGAGGCCCTCCCCTACATCCAGAGCCGCGCGGCCTCCGGCGCCGGTGAGAAGCAGGCCATCGTCCTGGACGTGGACAACACCACCCTGGAGACGGACTTCGGCTTCCAGTTCCCCCAGCCGGCCAACCGCCCGGTACTGAAGGTCGCCCAGTACGCCCAGGACCACGGTGTCGCCCTGATCTTCGTCACCGCCCGCCCCGGACTGCTGCACTGGCCCACGTCCTACAACCTCGAACACGACGGCTACCGCGTCACCGACCTCCGGGTCCGCGGCCTCTTCGACCTCTTCAAGGACATCGCCGCCTACAAGACCGCCCAGCGGGCCGACATCGAGCGCCAGGGCTACACGATCATCGCGAACATCGGCAACAGCGCGTCCGACCTGAGCGGCGGGCACGCGGAAAGGACATTCAAACTCCCGGACTACGACGGGCAGTTGTCCTGAACTGACCCGAGTTCCCCGGAGCCGCAGGCCATCGGCGGGAAGACGACCTCGGGGGAATCCGCGAAGCCCGGAGGTATTTCGATTCGTCCGTACGCCGGCGAAGTGCCGGCCCGTGTGGAATCCGAGTACTTCCGCGCCCCCGTTTTCCTCTCAAGACCTCGGACGCGCTGCCACAGGGCCTGCGAAAGGGTCGATTCGCCGAGCGCCGAAGACCGGTCCGCACGGCCCGACCCGTGATCCGTCCGCCCAAGGGTGCTCCGGAGAAACGCCGAAGGGGCCGGTGCCCACAGGCACCGGCCCCTTCGGGCCACGCGAACCCCCGGAGGGTTACGCGTCCTTGTTCAGGTTCGGACCGCCGCCCGCCGCCTGCTCGATCGGCGGGGCGTCCGGAAGAGCGGCCTTTTCCTCGCCCCGGAAGGTGAAGGTCTGGTTGTCGCCCTCGCCCTCCGTGTCGACGACCACGATGTGGCCGGGGCGCAGCTCGCCGAACAGGATCTTCTCCGAGAGGGTGTCCTCGACCTCGCGCTGGATCGTGCGACGCAGCGGACGCGCGCCCAGCACCGGGTCGTAGCCCTTCTTGGAGAGCAGCTCCTTCGCGGACTGGGAGAGCTCGATGCCCATGTCCCGGTCCTTCAGGCGCTCGTCCACCTTGCTGATCATCAGGTCGACGATCCGGAGGATGTCCGCCTGAGTGAGCTGCGGGAAGACGACCACGTCGTCGACGCGGTTGAGGAACTCGGGACGGAAGTGCTGCTTCAGCTCGTCCGACACCTTGTTCTTCATGCGCTCGTAGTTGGTCTTCGTGTCGCCGGAGGCGGCGAAGCCCAGGTTGAAGCCCTTGGAGATGTCCCGCGTGCCGAGGTTGGTCGTCATGATGATGACCGTGTTCTTGAAGTCCACGACCCGGCCCTGGGAGTCGGTCAGACGACCGTCCTCCAGGATCTGCAGCAGCGAGTTGAAGATGTCCGGGTGGGCCTTCTCGACCTCGTCGAAGAGGACCACGGAGAACGGCTTGCGGCGCACCTTCTCGGTGAGCTGGCCGCCCTCCTCGTAGCCCACGTAACCGGGGGGCGAACCGAAGAGCCGGGAGACCGTGTGCTTCTCGCTGAACTCCGACATGTCGAGGGAGATCAGCGCGTCCTCGTCACCGAAGAGGAACTCGGCGAGCGCCTTGGACAGCTCGGTCTTACCGACACCGGACGGACCGGCGAAGATGAACGAGCCACCGGGACGCTTCGGGTCCTTCAGACCGGCACGGGTGCGGCGGATCGCCTTGGACAGCGCCTTGACGGCGTCGACCTGGCCGATGACCCGCTTGTGCAGCTCCTCCTCCATGCGGAGCAGGCGGCTGGACTCCTCCTCGGTCAGCTTGAAGACCGGGATGCCCGTGGCGGTGGCGAGGACCTCGGCGATCAGCTCGCCGTCGACCTCGGCGACGACGTCCATGTCGCCGGCCTTCCACTCCTTCTCCCGCTTGGCCTTGGCAGCCAGGAGCTGCTTCTCCTTGTCGCGCAGGGAGGCGGCCTTCTCGAAGTCCTGCGAGTCGATCGCGGACTCCTTGTCCCGGCGGACACCGGCGATCTTCTCGTCGAACTCGCGGAGGTCCGGCGGCGCGGTCATCCGGCGGATGCGCATCCGGGAGCCGGCCTCGTCGATCAGGTCGATCGCCTTGTCCGGCAGGAAGCGGTCCGAGATGTACCGGTCGGCCAGGGTGGCGGCCTGGACCAGCGCCTCGTCGGTGATGGAGACGCGGTGGTGCGCCTCGTACCGGTCGCGCAGGCCCTTGAGGATCTCGATCGTGTGCGGCAGCGACGGCTCCGCGACCTGGATGGGCTGGAAGCGGCGCTCGAGGGCGGCGTCCTTCTCCAGGTGCTTGCGGTACTCGTCCAGCGTGGTAGCACCGATGGTCTGGAGCTCACCGCGGGCCAGCATCGGCTTGAGGATGGAGGCGGCGTCGATCGCGCCCTCGGCGGCGCCCGCACCGACCAGCGTGTGCAGCTCGTCGATGAACAGGATGATGTCGCCGCGGGTGCGGATCTCCTTGAGCACCTTCTTCAGGCGCTCCTCGAAGTCACCGCGGTAGCGGGAGCCGGCCACCAGGGCACCGAGGTCCAGGGTGTAGAGGTGCTTGTCCTTGAGGGTCTCGGGCACCTCGCCCTTGACGATGGCCTGGGCGAGACCCTCGACGACGGCGGTCTTGCCGACGCCGGGCTCACCGATCAGCACCGGGTTGTTCTTCGTGCGGCGGGACAGCACCTGCATGACCCGCTCGATCTCCTTCTCGCGCCCGATGACCGGGTCGAGCTTGGTCTCACGAGCGGCCTGGGTGAGGTTCCGGCCGAACTGGTCGAGGACCAGGGAGGTCGAGGGGGTGCCCTCGGCCGGGCCGCCGGCGGCCGCCGTCTCCTTGCCCTGGTAACCGGAGAGCAACTGGATGACCTGCTGGCGCACCCGGTTGAGGTCTGCGCCCAGCTTGACCAGGACCTGGGCGGCGACGCCCTCGCCCTCACGGATCAGGCCGAGCAGGATGTGCTCGGTGCCGATGTAGTTGTGGCCGAGCTGAAGGGCCTCGCGGAGCGACAGCTCCAGGACCTTCTTGGCACGGGGGGTGAAGGGGATGTGGCCGGACGGGGCCTGCTGGCCCTGACCGATGATCTCCTCCACCTGCTGACGGACCGCCTCAAGCGAAATGCCGAGGCTCTCCAGGGCCTTAGCGGCGACACCTTCACCCTCGTGGATGAGACCCAGGAGGATGTGCTCGGTGCCGATGTAGTTGTGGTTGAGCATCCGGGCTTCTTCCTGAGCCAGGACGACAACCCGCCGCGCGCGGTCGGTGAACCTCTCGAACATCGTTAATCGCTCCTCAGAGCGGTCAGGCAGTGGGGGGAACTTCCCCTCCCTGTCCTTCCGCAGCTTAGTCCCGCAAGCGGGGACCGCTCATTCCAACTGCCGACACCGTCGATGGCCTCCTGACCCCGAACGCCGACATCTGCTCCAACTCGATGGTGCGAGACGATGTTCCCGCAGGCCAGGCAGTTACCCCACTCGCCGTTCCGCCGATGGCGAACGTGAGACGGCCTTTCCTGCGTGTCGTCCCCTCCCACTAGGCATGTCTTACCCGCGGTGACGGGCGGTCCATGCCGCGCGCACCGTTTCCCTCCGCTACGGGCGAACAACCTCACGACCCCGGTTGCGCCTGTGCGCGCCCCTCGCTCGCACACAGCGTGACCAGGTGGAGGCCCAGCGTGACTCCCGGGCGCCTTCGCCTGTTGCACCTGGCATGGCTGGCTCAACGCGCCCGGCGTCCCCGGAGCCCTTCCCCCCGTCGTCGGCGCCGCCCTTCCCACGCCCGAGGTGCCCGTTCGGCCCGGCCCCCGAGGAGGCGGGCCGGCACTGGTACGAACACGTGCTGGGCTGGGCGACGGCGCCGGGGGCGCCACTGCGGCTCGTGACGGGGGTGCGCTTCGACGTGCTGGACGTGCCGGCCGAGGCGGGGGCTCCGGCCCTGCGGCATCTGGCGCCCGGCTCCCCGGTGGCCCTCGTGGGCGGCCGGATGCGGCTGCTGGTGGCCGCGGGCAGCGCGGAGGAGCTGCCGGGGCTGCTCGACTGGCTGGAGTGGGGGGCGCTGACGCTGGACCTGCGGGCGCTGGGCGCCGGGGGCGTGACGGAGGCGCCGGCGCCGCCCGCGGGTGGCACGACGGTGCCCCGGCCGGGCGCCCGTGCCGTTCAGGGGGCCGCCGTGTGGCTGCGGCCCCCCGGGCCGGGGCGCGATCTGGAGGCGGCGCTGCCCGCGCTGCCGTCCTTCGAGGGCGTCACGGGCGCCCCCGATCTCGTACGGCTGGTGGACACCGTTGCGGCGCAGTGCCACCGGGTCCGGCTGCGGCGGGGCGCCGGGCCCCGTTCGCGGGGGCGTGATCAGCCGTTGGCCTTCTCGTAGGCCTCGCGGATGGACGCGGGAACGCGGCCGCGGTCGTTCACGTCGTAGCCGTTCTCCTTGGCCCAGGCGCGGATGGCCGCGGTGTCCTGGCTGCCGCCGGAAGCGGCGCGGGCCTTGCCGCGGCCACCGGAGGAACGGCCACCGGTACGACGGCCGCCCTTCACATAGGCGTCGAGAAGGCCGCGCAGCTTGTCCGCATTGGCGGTCGTGAGGTCGATCTCGTAGGTCTTGCCGTCCAACGCGAACGTCACGGTCTCGTCAGCCTCGCCGCCGTCGAGGTCGTCGACAAGAAGGACCTGAACCTTCTGTGCCACCGGATTTCCTTTCATCGAAAACGTGAGGGCGGGGAGGTCCCGCGGCGTACGCCGTTTAGCCGCCCCTGTTATATGCAGTGCAGCAGTACGCCGGAAAGCAAACCGCTTTTGCCGGAAAAACACAAACCCTCGGGGAGAGACCCCGGGCCCTCTCACGTCCGGAAACGTGCGCGTTTCGGACATAGGGAACCGGGGCATTGGCGATCACAGATGCAGAAGCATCCGGCTGTTGCCCAAGGTGTTGGGTTTCACTCGTTCGAGACCGAGGAACTCCGCGACGCCCTCGTCATAGGAGCGCAAGAGCTCCGCGTACACATCGGTGTCGACCGGTGTCTCGCCGATCTCCACGAAGCCGTGCTTGCTGAAGAAGTCGACTTCGAAGGTCAGGCAGAAAACGCGGCGAACGCCGAGCCGGCGCGCGGTGTCGAGCAACTTCCCCAGCAGCCGGTGGCCCACTCCGGCGCCCTTGAGGGCCGGGTTCACGGCGAGAGTGCGGACTTCCGCGAGGTCTTCCCACATGACGTGCAAGGCGCCGCAGCCGACGACCTCGGCGTTGTCGTCGCGTTCCGCGACCCAGAACTCCTGGATGTCCTCGTAAAGGGTGACCGTGGCTTTGTCGAGCAGGATGCGGTCACGCGAGTAGGCGTCGAGGAGTCGGCGTACAGCGGGAACATCGCTGGTCCGGGCGCGCCGGACGGTGATGGCATTCGCGGGGACTTCGGGGCTCTTCGCTGACATGGGCGGACGCTATCGCCCGCCGGTCTCCTCCGCCGAACCGGGGTTCTCGCGCGTTTGCGGCCCCTGGACGATACGGATGGCGTCGCTGAGGGCCTGGCGCTGTTCCTCGCTCATCATCCCGAAGAACGCGACGAGTGCGGCGGCCGGGTTGTCGCTCTGCGACCAGGCGTCGTTCATGAGCGCGGCCGCGTAGGCGGCTCTGGTGGAGACGGCCTCATATCGATAGGCGCGCCCTTCCGCCTCACGGCGGACCCAGCCCTTCTGATGGAGGTTGTCCAAAACCGTCATGACGGTGGTGTACGCGATCGAGCGTTCCCGCTGGATGTCCTCCAGGACTTCCCGGACGGTCACCGGGCGGTTCCACTTCCACACCCGTGACATGACGGCGTCTTCGAGATCTCCCAAGGGGCGAGGCACAAAGCAGATATTAGTGGGAGATCCGGTCGAACCGGCGCCGACGTGCGGGGCGCTCAGGCGTCGCCGCGGGCCGCCTGGCGGGCGCTCTCCGCGCGCGCGAGGGCGGCGTCGACGGCCGCGTCCTCCTTGCCCTTGGCCGCGCCGCCCTGGGTCTTCACGATCACCCGGACCACGCCGATGAAGAGGGCGGCCATGACGAAGGGGGGCACCAGCGCGGAGACGTAGTCCATGGCTCCAGGGTAGCCACGCGGGGCGCCCGGGCAGGGGCGGGGTGGGCGTTGTGTCCTCCCCGCCCCGAAGGGCCAGGTCAGCCCGCGGCGAGATGGTGGGCGCGGTCGTGCCCGGCGGGCGGCGACTGCGGTTTGCGGCGCGGGAAGACCTCGCCCGGGGTGGGGACGGGGCGCTTCGGGGCCGGCGGCGCGGCGGGGCGCTCGCCGGGGCGCGGCGAAGAGGGCCGGGAGGGCTCCTCCGCCGGCTTCCGGGCGGCTTCCCCGGGCTCGTCGGCCCCGGTGGGCCCGGAGTCCTCGGCACCGCCCGGCAGGGCGAGCAGGCGGGCACGCGAGGGCGGTGCGGCGGGAGCGGGGACGGTGGGCGCGCCGGTGGCGAAGCGGGTGCGCACGCTCCGCTGGACGACGCCCTGGCAGTGGGCCAGCAGGGCGGCCGCCACCGGGTTGCCGCGCAGCGCGCGCAGTGCGGTGAGGTCGTCCGGGGCCGGCCGGTGCCCGGCGCCGAGCGCCTCTTGGAGCAGGGCGAGGTAGCCGGCCGCGGTGCCGGGCAGGGCGGCTCGGTAGCGGCCCAGGTCGGCCAGGAGGAAGGCGTGCAGGCGAGCCGCTTCGTCCAGTGCCTCGTCGACCGACTCGGCGAGGCGGAAGCAGTCCTGCACGTCCTCGGCGGAGGCCGTGCCGGGGTGGAGGGCGAGGGCGAGGGCGCGGCGGAGCACACGCAGCTCCTCCGCACCGAACGCCATGGCGCCGCGAGTTCCGTAGGGCGTGGGCATGCGGCGACGCTACCGCTAATCGGACAAAAGTTACGGAATGGGACGCATTGTCACGCGTGTCGGACCCAGGGTTCCCCCGCCCGGCCCTGGGTCCCGCGCGGGCCGGCTACCTGCGCGGCACGTTGCGCTCGTAGACCAGGCGCAGGCCGATCAGGGTCAGCCAGGGCTGGTGCTCGTCGATCACGGAGGACTCACCCAGCACCATGGGCGCCAGCCCACCGGTGGCGATCACGGTGACGTCGTCGGGGTCGTCCGCCAGCTCGCGCGCCATCCGGCCGACCACCCCGTCCACCTGGCCGGCGAAGCCGTAGACGATGCCGGACTGCATGGCCTCGACGGTGCTCTTGCCGATCACGTTGCGCGGGCGGGCCACCTCGATCTTGCGGAGCTGCGCGGCCTTGACGCCGAGCGCCTCCACCGAGATCTCGATGCCGGGGGCGATCACCCCGCCGACGTACTCCCCGCGCGCGGAGATCGCGTCGAAGGTGGTCGCGGTGCCGAAGTCGACCACGATCGCCGGGCCGCCGTACAGCTCGTTGGCGGCGACCGTGTTGATGATGCGGTCGGCGCCGACCTCCTTGGGGTTGTCGAACTGGACCGGCACCCCCGTCTTGACGCCGGGCTCGACCAGCACGGCCGGCACGTCGCCGTAGTAGCGGCGGGTGACCTCGCGCAGCTCGTGGAGCACCGAGGGCACCGTGGCGCAGACGGCGATGCCGTGGATGCCGTCGCCCAGTTCCTCGCCGAGCAGCGGGTGCGTGCCCATCAGGCCCTGGAGCAGCACCGCCAGCTCGTCGGCCGTGCGGCGCGGGTCGGTGGACACGCGCCAGTGCTCGACGATGTCCTCGCCGTCGAAGAGACCGAGGACGGTGTGGGTGTTGCCGACGTCGATCGTGAGCAGCATCCGTCTCACTCCGCCGGGCGCAGGTCCAGGCCGATGTCGAGCACCGGCGAGGAGTGGGTGAGGGCGCCGACGGCCAGGAAGTCCACGCCGGTGTCGGCGTAGGCGCGGGCGTTCTCCAGGGTGAGCCGCCCGGACGCCTCCAGCTCGGCGCGGCCTGCCGTGAGGGTGACGGCCTCGGCGCACTCGCCGGGGGTGAAGTTGTCCAGCAGGATCAGGTCGGCGCCCGCCTCGACGGCCTCGTGGAGCTGGTGCAGGGTGTCGACCTCGACCTCGACGGGGAGGTCCGGGAAGGCCTCCCGTACGGCCTTGAACGCCTCGGCCACGCCGCCTGCGGCGAGCACGTGGTTGTCCTTGACCAGGGCGGCGTCGGACAGGGACATGCGGTGGTTGACACCGCCGCCGCAGCGCACCGCGTACTTCTCCAGCGAGCGCAGGCCGGGGGTGGTCTTGCGGGTGTCGCGCACGCGCGTGCGGCTGCCCTCCAGGACGTCGGCCCACGCGCGCGTGGCGGACGCGATGCCGGACATGCGGCCCAGGATGTTCAGGGCGCTGCGCTCGGCGGTGAGCAGGTCGCGGGTGCGGGTGGTGACCGACAGCAGGCACTGGCCGGCCTCGACCAGGTCGCCGTCCTCGACGTGCCGCTCGACCTCGAACTCGTCCTCGCAGACGACGGAGAGCACGGCCTCGGCGACCCGGAGGCCCGCCACCACGCCGGCCTCGCGGGCGACGAAGTCGGCGGTGGCCACCGCGTCCTCGGGGATGGTCGCCACGGTGGTCACGTCGACGCCACCGGCCAGGTCCTCCTGGACGGCGACGTTGGCGATGTCCTCGATCTCGACGGGGTCGAGCCCGGAATCGGCCAGCAGCGCGGCCAGCGCGGGGTCGAGGCCGCACTCCAGTTGCTCTTCGCCCTCCTCGTCCGCGCCGCAGGCGCAGCCGTCGCCGCAGCCGCCGGTCGGGGCGAGGGGAAGGTCGTCGGTGCTCACGTTCGTCACTGCTCCTGGGGACGCGGGTTCACCCGGTGGACCGAGATGTCACCGGGTAGGGGGGAAGTCTGCGCTCTCGGTGGTGCGTACGGCCAGCGAACGGTCCGCGCGGAGGGTCACCACGAGGTGGCGGCGCCAGTGCGGGTCGTCGCGGTCGGCGTGGTCCTCGCGCCAGTGGCAGCCGCGGGTCTCCTCGCGCAGCGCGGCGGCGGCGACCAGGACGCGGGCCACGTCCAGGAGGTTGGTGGCCTCCCAGGTGTCGACGCCGGGCTCGGCGGTCTTGCCCTCGCCGTCCAGGGTGTCGCTGGCGCGGGAGTGCAGCTCAGCGAGGCGCTGCGCGGCGCGTTCGAGGGAGGCGGCCGAGCGCAGCACGCCCGCGCCCTCGGTCATGATCCGCTGCACCGCGAGCCGGTCCTCGGGGGCCAGCAGGGGATGCGCGGGTGTGCCGTGGCGCGGGACGGGGGCCGGCACGCGCGTGTGCGGGCCGTTCGCGGCGTGCTCGGCCGCGATGTCTGCGGCCAGGCGCTCGGCGTAGACGAGTCCTTCGAGCAGGGAGTTGGAGGCGAGCCGGTTGGCGCCGTGCACGCCGGTGCAGGCGACCTCCCCGCACGCGTACAGGCCGGGCACGGTCGTACGGCCGCGGTCGTCGGTGCGGACGCCGCCGGAGGCGTAGTGGGCGGCCGGGGCGACCGGGATCGGCTCGGTGACGGGGTCGACGCCGTGGGCGCGGCAGGCGGCCAGGATGGTCGGGAAGCGGTGCTCCCACATGTCGGCGCCGAAGTGCCGGCCGTCGAGGTACATGTGCTCGGCGCCCGTCTCCTGCATCCGCCGCGTGATGCCCTTGGCGACGATGTCGCGCGGGGCCAGCTCGGCCAGCTCGTGCCGGCCGACCATGAAGCGCGTGCCGTCGGCGTCCACCAGGTGGGCGCCCTCCCCGCGCACCGCCTCGGAGACCAGCGGCTGCTGGCCCTCGGCGTCGGGGCCGAGGAACAGCACGGTCGGATGGAACTGCACGAACTCCAGGTCGCTGACCTCGGCGCCCGCGCGCAGCGCCAGCGCCACGCCGTCGCCGGTGGAGACCGGCGGGTTGGTGGTCGCGGAGAACACCTGGCCCATGCCGCCGGTGGCGAGCACCACGGCGGGCGCGTGCACTGCGCCCACTCCGTCGTGCTGGCCCTCGCCCATGACGTGCAGCGTGACCCCGGCGGTGCGGCCCTCGGCGTCCGTGAGCAGGTCGAGGACGAGCGCGTTCTCGATGGTGCGCAGGCCCCGCGCACGGACGGCGTCGACCAGCGCGCGGGAGATCTCCGCCCCGGTGGCGTCCCCGCCCGCGTGCGCGATGCGGCGCCGGTGGTGGCCGCCCTCGCGGGTGAGCTGGATCGAGCCCGTGTCGTCGGTGTCGAACCGCGCGCCGGTGTCGATCAGCCGCCGCACGGCGTCGGGGCCCTCGTTGACCAGGAGGCGTACGGCGTCCTCGTCGCACAGGCCGGCGCCCGCGACCAGGGTGTCGTCCAGGTGCTGTGCGGGGGTGTCGCCCTCGCCCAGGGCGGCCGCGATGCCGCCCTGGGCCCAGCGGGTGGAACCGTCGTCCAGGCGGGCCTTGGTGACGACGACCGTCGTCAGGCCGGCCGCCTCGCAGCGCAGCGCGGCGGTCAGGCCGGCCACGCCGGAGCCCACCACCACCACGTCGGCCGGGATGGACCACCCGGGGGCGGGCGCGTGCAGTCGTATGCCGGTGCTGGTCACAGGGCGGCTCCAGGGCTGCCGAAGGTGAGCGGGATGTTGTCGATCAGCCGGGTGGAGCCGACCCGCGCGGCGACGGCGAGGACCGCCTCGCCGGTGAAGTCGTCGGCGACCTCGGTGAAGTCGGCCGGGTCGACCAGGGCGAGGTAGTCCAGGTCGAGCGGCGGGTCGAAGCGGGCGGCCTCGTCCAGGGCCTGGCGGGCCGCCGCGCGGACGGCCGCCGGGCCGCCGGGCGCGGCGGTGGCCACGGCGTGCGCGTCGGCCGCCGCCCGCGACTCGCCTATGGCGCTCAGCGCCTCCGCACGCGCGTGCGTGGAGGGCACTTCCAGGGCCCGCGCGCGCAGGGCCTCCTGGGCCGCGTGCCGGTCACGGCCGGCGAACAGGGCGCGGGACAGGGTGAGGGCGGTGGCCCGCTCCTCGGGGGCGAGGTAGCGGTTGCGGCTGGACAGGGCGAGCCCGTCCTCCTCGCGGACCGTGGGCACACCGACGATCTCCACGCCGAAGTCGAGGTCCCGCACCATGCGCCGGATGAGCGCGAGCTGCTGGGCGTCCTTCTGCCCGTACAGCGCCACGTCGGGCCGGGTGAGGTGCAGCAGCTTGGCGACGACGGTGAGCATGCCGTCGAAGTGGCCGGGGCGGGTGGCGCCCTCCAGCCGGCCGCCCATGGGGCCTGCGGTGATCCGCACCTGGGGCTCACCGCCGGGGTAGACCTCCTCCACGGACGGCGCGAACACCGCGTCGGCGCCCGCGCGTCCGGCGAGCGCGAGGTCGGCGTCCAGGGTGCGCGGGTAGCGGTCGAGGTCCTCGCCGGCGCCGAACTGGAGCGGGTTGACGAAGACGGTGACGACGACCTCGCCGTCCGGCCCGGCGATCTCGCGGGCGGTGCGGATCAGCGTGGCGTGGCCCTCGTGCAGGGCGCCCATGGTCATCACGACGGCACGGCGGCCGTGGCGCACGCGCGCGTGCAGCTCGTCGGCGGTGCTCAGCAGGGCGGTGGTCATCGGTCGTTCCCCTCGGGGCCGTTCTCGTCGTCGTCCGCGTCGGTGCCGCTGCCCGGGGCGCTGCCGGTGCCGGTCTCCTGGTCGGCGAGCACGCCGAGCAGGTCCTCGGCCAGCTCGGCCTTGAGCAGGCCGTGGGCGAGGGCGCGGTCGGCGGTCGCGCGGGCCATCGCCACGTACCCGGCGACGGTCTGCGGGGAGTGCTCGCGCAGCTCGGCGATGTGCGCGGCGACCGTGCCCGCGTCCCCGCGCGCGACGGGACCGGTCAGGGCCGCGTCGCCGGAGCGCAGGGCGTTGTCCAGGGCGGCGCCGAGCAGTGGGCCCAGCATCCGGTCGGGGGCGCCGACCCCGGCCGTGCGCAGCAGCTCCATGGACTGGGCGACCAGGGTGATCAGGTGGTTGGAACCCAGGGCGAGGGCGGCGTGGTAGAGCGGGCGGCTCTCCTCGCTGATCCACTCCGGCTCGCCGCCCATCTCGATGACCAGGGCCTCGGCCGCGAGCCGCAGCTGCTCGGGCGCGGTGACGCCGAAGGAGCAGCCCGCGAGGCGCTGGACGTCGACGGGGCTGCCGGTGAAGGTCATGGCCGGGTGCAGCGCCAGCGGCAGCGCGCCCGCGCGCAGGGCCGGGTCCAGCACCGAGACGCCGTACCGGCCGGAGGTGTGCACGAGGAGCTGGCCGGGGCGGACGGCGCCGGTCTCGGCGAGGCCGGTGACCAGGCCCGGCAGGGCGTCGTCGGGGACGGTGAGCAGCACCAGGTCGGCGCGCTGGAGCACCTCGGCGGGCGGCACCAGCGGTACGCCGGGCAGCATCCTCTCCGCGCGCCTGCGGGAGGTGTCGGAGACGCCCGAGACGGCCACCGGGCGGTGTCCGGCGAGCTGGAGGGACGCGGCCAGGGCGGGGCCCACGCGTCCGGCGCCGACGACGCCGACGGCGAGCCGCGCGGGGCGGTCCTTGGTGCCTGTGCTGTCTGTGCTCTCAGGGGGATGGACTGTACTCACGCGACCGTGACCTTCCCGTTCCAGTCCGCTCTGGGTACCGGACGATTTCTCGTCATGTTAACGCTATCCGGTGACCGGCCCCGGTTGTCCACAGGCTGTGGGCCCACCGCACCCACCCGCCCGGAAATCAGGTACCCGCGCGGTGAGCGGCGCGGCATGATCGCCCGCATGAGCGACACGAGCGAGGACGAACAGCGACCTTCGATACGGGAGCGGCGCCGCGCCGCGCTGCGCACCGCCCCGCGCGCGCTGTCGCGCGACGGCTGGCGCGGCACCCTCCGCGAGCGCCTCGCCGAGCTGACGCAGGCGGCATCCGAGGTGTACGACCTGGACGAACCCGCCGACGTCTACGGCGACGGCGTGGTGGCCGCCCTGGAGCACCGGGTCGCCGGACTGCTCGGCACCGAGGCCGCCGTGTTCTTCCCCACCGGCACCATGGCCCAGCAGGTCGCCCTGCGCTGCTGGGCCGCCCGCACCGGCGGCCCGGCGGTGGCCCTGCACGCCCTGTCCCACCCCGAGATGCACGAACGCCATGCGTTCAGCCAGGTCAGCGGGTTGCGTCCGGTCACCGTCAGCCATGAGCCGCGGCCGGTGACGGCGGCCGACGTGCACGCCCTGGACGAGCCGGTCGGCGCCCTCATGCTGGAACTGCCGCTGCGCGAGGCCGGGTTCCTGCTGCCCTCCTGGGAGGAGCTGACCGGGGCGGTCGACGCCGCGCGGGAGCGGGAGGCGGTGGTGCACTTCGACGGCGCCCGCCTCTGGGAGGCCACCGAGCACTTCGGCCGCCCTCTGGACGAGATCGCGGCCCTGGCCGACAGCGTCTACGTGTCGTTCTACAAGTCCCTCGGCGGTCTGGGCGGCGCCGCTCTGGCCGGTCCCGCGAGCCTCGTCGAGGAGGCGCGCACGTGGCGGCACCGGTACGGGGGGACGGTCTTCCAGCAGTTCCCCACCGCGCTGTCGGCCCTCGCCGGCCTGGAGCGGGAGCTGCCGAGGCTTCCCGAGTACGTCCGGCACGCGCGCGTGGTCGCCGCCGCGCTGCGCGAGGGGTTCGCCGAGGCCGGGCTGCCCTGGGCGCGGGTCCACCCCGAGGTGCCGCACACCCACGACTTCCAGGTCTGGCTGCCGTTCGATCCCGAGGTGCTCGCGGAGGCGTCCGTGAGCCAGGCCGAGGAGACCGGCACCCTGCTGTTCGCCGGTGCCTGGGGCTCCCGCGGCCCCGGCCTTTCCGTCACGGAGACCGGGGTGCGCGCGGCGGGCCTGGAGTGGACGGCCCGTGACGTACGGGACGCGGTCGTCGACTTCGCCGGACGCCTGGCCTGAGACACCCGCCCCCGCAGGTCCCGTCGACGGACGGTGGCCGTCGGTCCGGGGGCGTTGTCACCGGCGGGGGGGGCACCATGGGCCGGCGCGGGCTGCCGGGCGGCACCCTCGCCGGCACCGCCGGCGAACCGGCCGGCGCGCACGGCATGTCCGCGCCCGAGGTGTCCCGCCACCTTGCCCTGCTCAGGAAGGCCGCCTGATCCCCAGCTGCCGCCGGGGCCGGCAGGTGCGGCACCAGTTGGACCTGGCCGCCGTGTCCCGGCTGGGCAGCGACGCCGTCGGGGGCGTGCTGCGCTGAGCCTCAGGGCTGCCCGCCCGCGCGTACCAGCCCGGTCTCGTAGGCGAGGACGACCACCTGGACGCGGTCGCGCAGCCCCAGCTTGGTGAGGATGCGGCCCACATGGGTCTTCACGGTGGCCTCGGAGAGGACCAGCCGGGCGGCGATCTCTCCGTTGGAGAGCCCCTGGGCGACCAGCACCATGACCTCCCGCTCGCGCTCGGTGAGCCGGGACAGCTCCGCGTGCCGGGGTTCCTCGACGGCCGAGGGCAGCATCGGGGCGAACCGGTCGAGCAGCCGGCGCGTGGTGGAGGGCGCCACGACCGCGTCCCCGCTGTGCACCGCGCGGATCGCGCTGAGCAGCTCGCCCGGCGGCACGTCCTTCAGCATGAAGCCGGAGGCGCCCGCCTTCAGCCCGGAGAACGCGTACTCGTCCAGGTCGAACGTGGTGAGGATGAGCACCTTGGGCGGCTCGGGCTCGGAGCAGATGCGGCGGGTGGTCTCCACCCCGTCCAGCTTGGGCATGCGCACGTCCATCAGGACCACGTCGACGGGGGTGGTGCGCAGTACCTGGAGCGCCTCCACCCCGTCGCCCGCCTCCGCGACGACCTCCATGTCCGGCTGGGCGGCCAGCACCATCCGGAAACCGGTGCGCAGCAGCACCTGGTCGTCGACGAGCATCACGCGGATCGCCATCGGGGTCCTCTTCCGTGTCCTTCTCGGGTGTGCGGGGCGCGTTCGTGACAGGTGTCAGTGCGCCGGTTTCAGCGGGAGCAGCGCGCTGATGCGGAAGCCTCCGCCGGGGCGCGGCCCGGCGTCCAGGGTGCCGCCGACCATGCCGACCCGCTCCCGCATGCCGATCAGGCCGTGCCCCTGGCCGTCCACGCCGCCCTCCTCGTACAGCTCGTGCGGGGCGCCCTTGCCGTCGTCCTCGACCAGCAGGCCGAGCCCGTCGTCGAAGTACACCAGCCGGACGCTGGCGCCCGCCTCGGGCCCGCCGTGCTTGCGGGTGTTGGTGAGCGCCTCCTGCACGATCCGGTAGGCGGTCAGCTCCACCCCGCTGGGCAGCGGGCGCGGGGTGCCCTCGACCTTGAAGTCCACCGGCAGCCCGGAGTCGCGGCACTGCTCGATCAGGTCGTCGATCTGATCCACGTCGGGCTGCGGGACGTACTCCCCGCTCTCCTGGTGCTCGCCGGTGCGCAGCACGCCCAGCAGGCGGCGCATCTCGGCCAGCGCCTGGCGGCCGGTGGAGGAGATCGTCTCCAGCGCCTGGCGGGCCTGGTCGGGGGCGGCGTCCAGGACGTAGGCGGCGCCGTCCGCCTGCACCACCATCACCGAGACGTTGTGCGCGACCACGTCGTGCAGCTCGCGGGCGATCCGGGCGCGCTCGGCGGCGACGGCGACCTTCGCCTGCGCCTCGCGCTCCTTCTCCAGCCGGGCGGCGCGCTCCTCGAGCTGGGCGAAGTAGGCGCGACGGGTGCGCATGGAGTCGCCGAGCACCCAGGCCAGTGCGAACGGCACCGTCTGGAACACCGCCAGTGCGATCTGCCCGAGCCCGCTGACCTGCTCGTTCGGCCAGCGCAGTTGCGTCAGCGAGGCCGCGACCAGGCCGGTGGCGAGCGCCAGCCGGGAGGCCCACAGGGCTCCGCCCGCGGCGACCGTGTAGACGACCACGAGCATGGTGAAGTCGGCGGCGACCGGCTCGACGTCCAGGATGAGCTGCGCCAGCCCGGTGACCAGCACCGCGACCAGCATCAGCTCCGGCAGGCGGCGGCGCAGGGCCAGGATCGCGCACAGCAGGGTGGAGATCGTCCAGGCGGCGGCGAGGGAACCGTGGTGGTGCGGGGCGCCGTCCATGCTCACCACGCCCACGCCGGAGAGCCCGAGCAGGACGACGGCCCAGAAGCAGTCGACCCCCGTGGGGTGGCGGCGGAGGAAGTCGTAGAGGCGCTGCACGTCTTCAGCGTAAGGAAACGCGGTGCGCGCGGGGGTCAGCCGGAGGGGCGATCCGTGTCCGGCACACGTACGCCGCTGGGTGGATACCCCGGTCCTCCGTACGCCTCGGGCCCTCTCGTCCGGGGCGTGCCGGGCTCGTGGGGCCCGATACGGGCGGAGGACCCTGAGGGCTGTCCAGTGATGCCCGACCACGCGGCGCGGCGCCGGGCCGGGTCGCGCGCCCGCCGGGGACCACGGGACAGCCCTTAGGCTGACCCGGTGCGGGAGACACCGGAGCAGGGCTGGCGGGAGGCCACCGAGCGGGCGCTGTACGGCCCTCGGGGCTTCTACCGGCGCCCCGAGGGGCCCGCGGGTCACTTCCGCACCTCCGTGCACGCCTCGCCGCTGTTCGCCGCCGCCGTGGCCCGACTGCTGTGCCGGGTGGACGCGGCGCTGGGGCGGCCCGAGGTGCTGGACTTCGTCGATCTGGGCGCGGGGCGCGGGGAACTCACCCAGGGGGTGCTGGCCGCGCTGCCGGGCGAGGTGGCGGCGCGCACGCGGGCGTACGCCGTGGAGGTCGCGGACCGGCCCGAGGGGCTGGACGGGCGGATCGAGTGGCGGGCCGAGACGCCTGCGGAGGTCACCGGGCTGCTGTTCGCCAACGAGTGGCTGGACAACGTGCCCGTGGACGTGGCCGAGACCGACCGCGCGGGTGTGCCCCGGATGGTGCTGGTCGCCCCGGACGGCACCGAGCGGCTCGGGGACCCGGTGGCGGGCGAGGGGGCGGAGTGGCTGGCCCGATGGTGGCCGACGGCCGCCGAGGAGGGGCTGCGGGCGGAGATCGGACTGCCGAGGGACCGGGCCTGGGCGGCAGCCGTCGGCCGGGTGCGGCAAGGGCTCGCGGTGGCCGTCGACTACGCCCACACCCTCGGCACCCGCCCGCCCTTCGGCACGCTCACCGGGTTCCGGGCCGGCCGGGAGACGGCCCCGGTGCCGGACGGGACCTGCGACATCACCGCGCACGTCGCCCTGGACGCCTGTGCGGCGGCCGGGAACGCCCGCGGCACCCCTCGCCTGCTCACCCAGCGCGAGGCCCTGCGCGCGCTGGACGTCACCGGCGCACGCCCCCCGCTCACCCTGGCCGGCACCGACCCCGCCGCCTACGTACGCGCCCTCGCGGGCGCCGGAGCCGCCGCCGAACTCACCGCACCGGGCGGCCTCGGCGACTTCGGCTGGCTCCTCCAGCCGGCCGGGCTGCCCGAACCGCCCCTGTAGACCTACTTGTCGATGTCGCCCACGACGAAGAAGAGCGACCCCAGGATCGCCACCATGTCGGAGACCAGCGTCCCCGGCAGCAGCTCGCCCAGCACCTGGATGTTGTTGTACGACGCCGACCGCAGCTTCAGCCGGTACGGCGTCTTCTCACCCTTGCTGACGAGGTAGTAGCCGTTGATGCCGAGCGGGTTCTCGGTCCAGGCGTAGGTGTGCCCCTCGGGCGCCTTCAGCACCTTGGGCAGCCGCTGGTTGACCGGGCCGGGCGGCAGCTCCGCGAGCCGGTCCAGACAGGCGTCGGCGAGGTCGAGCGCGTTGTGGGTCTGCTCCAGCAGCACCTCGAAGCGGGCCAGGCAGTCGCCCTCGGTCCGGGTGACGACCCTCAGGGTGTCCTGGAGGTCCCCGTAGGCGAGGTACGGCTCGTCGCGGCGCAGGTCGAAGTCGACACCCGAGGCCCGCGCGATGGGCCCGCTCACTCCGTAAGCGTGCACGGCCTGAGGGGTGAGCGCCCCGACGCCACGGGTGCGCCCCCGGAAGATCTCGTTGCCGAGGACCAGGTCGTCGAAGACGTCCATGCGGGAGCGGACGGCGGCCACCGCGTCCCGCGCGCGCCCGGTCCAGCCGTCGGTGAGGTCCTCCTTGAGGCCGCCGACCCGGTTGAACATGTAGTGCATGCGCCCGCCGGAGACCTCCTCCATCACGTTCTGGAGCACCTCGCGCTCGCGGAACGCGTAGAAGACCGGGGTGATGCCGCCCAGCTCCAGCGGATAGGAGCCGAGGAACATCAGGTGGTTGAGCACCCGGTTCAGCTCGGCGAGCAGGGTGCGGGTCCACACCGCGCGCTCGGGCACCTCCATGCCGAGCATCCGCTCGACGGCGATCACCACGCCCAGCTCGTTGGAGAACGCCGACAGCCAGTCGTGGCGGTTGGCCAGCATGATGATCTGCCGGTAGTCACGGGCCTCGAACAGCTTCTCCGCGCCCCGGTGCATGTAGCCGATCACCGGCTCGGCGCGCTGGACGCGCTCGCCGTCCAGCACCAGCCGCAGCCGGAGCACGCCGTGCGTGGAGGGGTGCTGCGGGCCGATGTTGAGCACCATGTCGGTGCTCTCGGCGGCACCGCCGATCCCGACCGTGGTCTCCGTGGCAGTCATGCGTCCCAGTCTCCCCCACGTCCGGGGGATACGGAGTCAGGAGGCCGCGCTGCGCAGCCCCTCCACGTCGATGTGCTCGGTCTCGTCGTGCGCGGTCAGGTCGATGACCTGGCCCACCTCGTAGACGCCGGCGGCCTTGTACGCGGACCCGGCGTCCGCCTTGTGCAGCGCGAGGGCCTCGTGCCCGACCACGTCGGCCAGGTCCTCGTTGCGCACGTCCAGCTCCGCCGAGGTGTCCTTGTGCGTCCCGAAGAAGTCGAACCCGCCCTCGATCCGCGGATGCCTGGAGGGCGCGGGCTGGACGACGGCGGCGGCGGTCGGCACGGCGAAGTGCCCGGCGGGGCGCTGCGCGGTGGACCGGGCGGGCACCACGGCCGTCTCGGCGGTGTGAGCCTGCGCTTCCTCCGGCGACTCCGCGGAGACGGCGTGCGCGTCGGTCACCTCGCCTTCGGCGTCCACGGGTCCCAGCCCCGCGGTGCCGCCGGCCCCGGTGCCCGCACCGTCCGGTTCTCCTTTGGCGACGGCTTCCACCTCGGACTCCGCCCCGGCCTCGGGCTCCTCGGCCGACCGCTCCAGGCGCGCCAGCGCGGTCGCGGCCTTCAGGTACAGCTCCTTGGCGGAGACGGCCGGGGGCGCCTCGCCGGCGGCCACCGGGGTCTTCGCACTCGGCCCGGCCGGCAGCGCGAGCGCGCCGGACACCGGCACCGTCTCGATCTCCAGCAGCCGCCGCCCCTCCAGGGCGCTGGCGCGCTCGGTCTCCGCGGTGGCGTACCGGCGCAGCAGGGACGCGTGCTCGTTGCGCAGCCCGGCCAGTTCGGCGCGCTTGGCCCGCAGGCGCCGCTCCAGCTTGGCGCGCAGCTCGCGGGACTCCTCCAGGTCGGTCTCCAGTTCGGCGACCCGTTCGTCGTACCGCCATTCGTCGCTCGCCCGGGCACGGGTCAGCTCGGCGACCTGCTTGCCCGCCTGTGCGTCCCACTGGCGCATCACGACCGCGCCGCCGACCGCCGTGAGCGCGGCGATGCCGGCCAGGGCGCGCACCACCCCGAGGGAGGAGAACACCCAGGGCGCCAGCGCGCAGGCGACGGCGACACCGGCGATCGCGGAGGGAGGCAACAGCCGGTGCAGAGGCGGTGAATGGCGGTGGCGTCCACGTGGCATGGCCAGAAACTTACCGCGCGTAGGCGCCCCGTGGGCCCCCGAGACCCAAAAATCCGGCCACGGCAAGGGCTTCACGGGGTTTCAGGCCTCCGCTCAGCGGTCGCTGAGCTGCCCGCTGAGCCACTGGAGGGCGGGCGGGACCTCGCGCCGCCAGGTGTTGAAGTTGTGACCGCCGCTCTCGAGGATGATGGAGGAGATCCTGGTCCGGCCGGTGGCGCGTACCTCGTTCACGAACCTCAGCGTGTCCCGGTAGTTGTGCTCGCCGATCTTGCTGCTGGTGACGAGCAGCGAGGTGTCGGGGGCCGGTTCGTGCGCGAGCAGCCAGTGCAGATCGGCGTGGTCACGCAGGCTGCGGTCACCGTGGAAGAGGTCGCCGGTGGTGGGGTCGACGGGCGCGGTGTAGTACGCCGAGAGGCCGGCGCCGGCCGCGTAGACGCCCGGGTGGCGCATGGCGAGCTTCAGCGAGCAGTAGCCGCCGGTGGAGTCGCCGATGATGCCCCAGCTTCCGGGGCGGGCACCGGCCCGGTAGTGCGCGAGGACGGCCTCGGGGAGGTCCTTGGCGAAGAAGGTCTCGGTCTGCGGACCCTGCGGGATGTCCACGCACTCGGTGTCGCGCGGGGGCGCGACGGTGGGCCGCATCATCACCAGGATCATCGGCTGCGCCCGCCCGTCCTTGGCCAGCCCCCGCGCGACACCCGGGTACTTGAGCTTGGTGACGAGGGCCTGCGCGGTACCGGGGTAGCCGGTCAGCACCACCGCGACCGGGAACGTCCGGGTCCGGAACCGGGGCTGGAAGTACTCCGGGGGCAGATAGACGTAGGCCGGGGTGGCGATGCGGGAGACCCGGCCGACGATGTCGACCTTCTGGACCTGACCCACCGCCGAGGCACGCGACCCGCCGTCACCCGGCGGGGACTTGATGCTGACCACCCTGAGCGGGCCACCCGCGCCGGCGGTCGTCGCCGACTGGTCGACCAGGACACCCTGTGCGGTCTCCCGGCCGAGCAGGTCGTCCCAGCCCGCGTAGAAACCGAAGCTCTGGTTGGCGGCCACCCCGAGGGAGCAGATGAGCGCCAGCTGGGTGGCCATCAGCAGGCCGATCCGGCCGCCGAGGGCCGCCCAGCTCCGCCGGGCCAGGCGCGGCCAGAGCCACAGCGTGGCCCCGAACAGCACCACGGCGACCGCCACCGCCAGCACAAGAAGTGAGTTGCTCGTGAGACCCATGGCTGTTCCTGCCTGCGCTTTCCGCCCGGACACCCGTGCCTTGGCACGGACTTGCCCCAGGCTTTCCTTGACCTTTGACCCGACTTTCCGGAGCGGGAGGAACCTGTCTCCCCAAGACACCGTCCTAGAGGGCGCAATGTCACCGGATGCCCGATCGGCACCGGGTTTCAAGGTCTCTCGCAGAGCTACGGGATGCGATGTCTGTCAGGATAGATGGGGAATTGTCAGGCGGGGTTCCGCGGGGTTCGAACCGGGCGCGGCGCATACTGCGCGGCCCTCGTGCCGAAACCGTTCCCACCCTGATCGGCCGGGCGTGCGCCCTCGTCGGCCTGCTCGACATCGCCGCGGGCGTGTTCCCGCGCTTCCGTCACAGCCGTATGCACGCGATCGCGGAGGCGCTGCCCGGCTCCTTCGGACCGTTCGCCGCGGCCCTCTCGCTCAGCGCGGGCGTGTTGCTGCTCCTGCTCGCGCACGGGCTCCGGCGCCGCAAACGGCGTGCCTGGCGGGCCGCCGTCGTACTGCTGCCGGCCGGCGCGGTCGCCGAGTTCGTGTACCGGCACTCGCTGCTGGGCGTGCTCATCTCGGTCGCGCTGCTCGTGCCGCTGCTGCGCCACCGCGCCGAGTTCGCCGCACTGCCCGACCCGCGCAGCCGCTGGCGGGCCCTGGCCAACTTCGTCCTCATGAGCGCCGGTTCCCTCGTCCTCGGACTGGTCATCGTCAGCGTCCACCCCGACCGGACACTCGGCGACCCGAGCCTGGCCGATCGGCTGACCCACGTCGTCTACGGCCTGTTCGGCTTCGAGGGCCCCGTCGACTACCAGGGCAGCACCTCCTGGACGGTCGCCTGCTCCCTCGGCGCCCTCGGCTGGCTCACCGCCGTCACCACCAGCTACCTCGCCTTCCGGCCCGAACACCCCGCCGCCCGCCTCACCGAGGAGGACGAGGCGCGCCTGCGGGACCTGCTGGACCGGCACGGCCGGCGCGACTCCCTCGGCCACTTCGCGCTGCGCCGGGACAAGGCCGTCGTCTTCTCCCCCAGCGGCAAGGCCGCCGTCACCTACCGGGTCGTCTCCGGCGTGATGCTGGCCAGCGGCGACCCCATCGGGGACGTGGAGGCGTGGCCCGGCGCCATCGAGCGCTTCATGGACGAGGCCAAGGCCCACTCCTGGACCCCCGCCGTCATGGGCTGCTCGGAGACGGGCGGCGAGGTGTGGACCCGGGAGACCGGCCTCGACGCCCTGGAGCTGGGCGACGAGGCGGTGGTCGACGTGGCGGATTTCTCGCTCGCCGGACGTGCGATGCGGAACGTGCGCCAGATGGTCAAGCGCATCGAGCGGGCCGGCTACGAGACCCGCGTCCGGCGCGTCCGTGACCTCTCCGACGGCGAGCTGGAGCGCGTACGGCTGGCCGCCGAGGACTGGCGGGGCACCGACAACGAGCGCGGCTTCTCCATGGCCCTCGGCCGCATCGGCGACCCCGCCGACGGCGACTGCCTGATCGCCACCGCCCACAAGCAGGACGACACGCCCGGCCCGCACGGCGACCTGAAGGCGATCCTGCACTTCGTGCCGTGGGGCCGGGACGGCGTCTCGCTGGACCTGATGCGCCGGGACCGGGCGGCCGATCCCGGCATGAACGAGCTGCTCATCGTCGCCGCCCTCCAGGCCGCGCCCAAGCTCGGCATCGCCCGCGTCTCGCTCAACTTCGCCATGTTCCGCTCCGCCCTCGCCCGCGGCGAGAAGATCGGCGCCGGACCGGTGCTGCGGGCCTGGCGAGGGCTGCTGGTCTTCCTCTCCCGCTGGTTCCAGATCGAGTCCCTGTACAAGTTCAACGCCAAGTTCCAGCCCCGCTGGGAACCCCGCTTCGTCGTCTACCGGGCCTCGGCCGACCTGCCCCGCATCGGCTTCGCCGCGATGCAGGCCGAGGGGTTCGTCGACCTCGCGCTGCCGCTGCCCCGCTTCCTGCGGCGCCGCCGCAACGCCGCCGCGCGGCCCTGCGCGCACCGCTCCCACGAGCACGGCGTACGGCCCGCCTGACCCGGCCGGACCAATCCCGCGCAGCTCGCGCAGAGGGCCGTGAAGGCCCCGGACCGCCTTGCCGAGGCGGTCCGGAAGGGGCCGTTCCGTACCGACCCGCACACCTTCGCCGTGCACCTCGGGGCCTACGCTGAACGTATGAAGAACCTCAGCGGGCGCGGCGAAGTGGCGGGGCTTCCGGCCTGGGACCGCTGCGCGGTCATGGGCGTCGTCAACGTCACCCCCGACTCCTTCTCCGACGGCGGCCGCTGGTTCGACACCACGGCCGCCGTCAAGCACGGCCTCGACCTCGCGGCCGAGGGAGCCGATCTGGTCGACGTCGGCGGCGAGTCCACCCGGCCCGGCGCGACCCGCGTCGACGAGGCCGAGGAGCTGCGCCGCGTGGTCCCCGTGGTGCGGGGACTGGCCGCCGAGGGCGTGACCGTCTCCGTGGACACCATGCGCGCGGCCGTCGCCGAGCAGGCGCTCGCGGCGGGCGCCGCCCTCGTCAACGACGTCAGCGGCGGTCTCGCCGACCCCGCGATGCTGCCCGTGGTCGCCGCCGCCGGCGCCCCCTTCGTGGTCATGCACTGGCGCGGCCTCCTGGAGGGCGGCAACGTCCGAGGCGCCTACGAGGACGTCGTCACCGAGGTCTGCGACGAGCTCCACGCGCGCGTGGAGGCCGTCCTCGCGGCGGGCGTCGCCCCGGAGCGCGTCGTCGTCGACCCCGGCCTCGGCTTCTCCAAGGAGGCCGGGCACGACCTCGCCCTCCTCGCCCACCTGGACCGGATCCGCGCGCTGGGCCACCCTCTCCTGGTGGCCGCCTCCCGTAAACGCTTCCTCGGCCACGTCCTGGCGGGACCCGGGGGCCCCACCCCGCCGGCCCGCGAACGCGACGCCGCCACCGCCGCCGTCTCCGCCCTCGCCGCCCACGCCGGCGCCTGGGCCGTCCGGGTCCACGAGGTGCGCGCCACGGCGGACGCGGTCCGCGTGGCCCGCGCCATGGAGGGCGCCCGGTGAGCGCCGCGGACGTCGACGTCGAAGCGGTGTCCGCCGCTAACACCTCCTACTACGAGGCGATGGAGCGCGGCGACTTCGAGGAGGTGGCCGGGCTCTGGCTGTCCCCCGCCGACCTGGGCGTGGACGAGGAGTACCACGACCCCGCCGACACCGGGGTCGTCTCCTGCGTCCACCCCGGCTGGCCGGTGCTCACCGGGCGCGGCGAGGTGCTGAGGTCGTACGCGCTGATCATGGCGAACACCGACTACATCCAGTTCTTCCTCACCGACGTGCACGTCTCCGTCACCGGGAACACCGCGATCGTGAGCTGCACCGAGAACATCCTCAGCGGCGGCCCCGCGCCCGAGGAGGGCGAGGAGCTGGGGCCGCTGGTCGGGCAGCTCGTCGTCGCCACCAACGTGTTCCGGCGCACCCCCGAGGGCTGGAAGATGTGGTCCCACCACGCCTCCCCGGTGCTCGCCACCTCCGAGGACGACGAGGAGGACGACGAGGACGGGCCGGGCGGGGACCAGGGCGTCGGACCGGACGACGGCACGCTCGCCTGAGCGTGGTGGGAATCACCTTGGCCGGGGCGAGCGCGGCTACGGCCGACGGCCGGACCGGCTCCCCCGGGCGAACGCCCGGTGAACTCTTCCGGTGACGGCGCCGGGCCGCACCCCCGTGGCCCGGCCCTGTCCGTGCGCGCGGGTAGATTCGTCCAGGGCCGGTGTGCCGACCGAGCGTGGCAGCGACCGGCCGTTCCCGACGATTGCAGGAGTGATTCGCGTGGATCGTGTCGCGCTGCGGGGCCTGAAGGCCCGTGGGCACCACGGGGTGTTCCCCAAGGAACGCGAGGAGGGCCAGACCTTCATCGTGGATCTCGTCCTGGGCCTGGACACCCGCGCGGCCGCGGCCGACGACGACCTCACCAGGACCGTGCACTACGGCATCGTGGCCGAGGAGGCCGTCGCCGTGGTCGAGGGCGAGCCGGTCAACCTGATCGAGACCCTCGCCGAGCGGATCGCGCAGACCTGTCTGAAGCACGAGGGGGTGCAGGAGATCGAGGTCTGCGTCCACAAGCCGGACGCCCCGATCACCGTCCCCTTCGACGACGTGACCGTCACCATCCTCCGGAGCCGAGCATGACCCGCCCCTTCACCAAGGGTCACAGCGACCCGACCGTCCAGCCGGTGCCCGCGTCCGTCGTCCAGCAGGTCGACGACGCCGACTCCACCCTGCACAACCCCCAGCGGGCCGTGCTCTCCCTCGGATCCAACCTCGGCAACCGCCTGGAGACCCTCCAGGGGGCCGTGGACGCGCTGGAGGACACCCCCGGCGTCCGCGTCAAGGCCGTCTCCCCGGTGTACGAGACCGAGCCGTGGGGCGTGGAGCCCGGCAGCCAGCCCTCCTACCTGAACGCGGTCGTGGTGCTGAAGACGACCTTGCCGCCGTCCTCGCTGCTGGAGCGGGCGCAGGCCGTCGAGGAGGCGTTCCACCGGGTCCGTGACGAGCAGTGGGGCCCGCGCACCCTGGACGTCGACATCGTGTCCTACGCCGACGTCACCTCGGCCGACCCCCGGCTCACCCTCCCCCACCCGCGCGCCCACCAGCGGGCCTTCGTCCTCGCCCCCTGGCACGACGTCGACCCCGAGGCCGAGCTGCCCGGCCAGGGCCCGGTCGCCGGTCTGCTGTCCGCCGTCACCCGCGAGGGCGTCGCGCCCCGCGCGGATCTGGAACTCCGACTGCCCGAGTAGTCGTTAAGGTCGAGGACGACCACGGGCCCGACAGGTCCGGGGGGACCTGAAGGGACACCGTGAAACAGCTTCGCATCAGGGTGCTGGCAGGCGTGTTCGTCGTCGCCGGAGTCCTGTCCTGGGCCGGCGCCCGCCTCTGGAACTCGCTCGGCGTCCTGCCCGGCGTGCCGGTGGCCGCGCCCATCGTGCTCGCGCTGATCGCCGTGGTCCTGTTCGCCACCGCGCTCTCCCTGCGTGCCCGGCTCAAGGCCCAGCGCGAGCGCCGCCCGGACGCCAAGGGCGTCGACCCGATGATGGCCGCCCGCGCGGTCGTCTTCGCCCACGCCAGCGCGCTGGTCGCCGCCCTGGTCAGCGGCGCCTACGGCGGCACCGGCGTTCTCCTGCTGGAGCTCCTCGACATCCCCGCCCGGCGCGACCAGGCCATCTACGCCGGCTGCTCCGTCCTCGCCGGCTTCGCCGTCATAGCGGCCGCCCTGCTCCTCGAACGCGTCTGCCGCCTCCCCGAGGACGACGACACCCCGCCCACCGGCACGGAACCGGCGGCCTGAGGGGTCCGCCGGCCCGCCGGACCGAGCGGGGTGACCGGGAGCGCGGTCAGCGCGCCATGATGAGGCTCATGGCCTCGTTGCGGGTCGTCGCGTCCCGGAGTTGGCCGCGCACGGCCGAGGTGATGGTCTTCGCACCCGGCTTGCGGATGCCGCGCATGGACATGCACATGTGCTCGCACTCGATCACGACGATCACACCGCGCGGCTCGAGTATCTCCATCAGCGAGTCCGCGATCTGCGTGGTGAGCCGCTCCTGCACCTGGGGGCGACGCGCGTACACGTCCACCAGCCGGGCGAGCTTCGACAGGCCCGTGATCTTCCCCGTGACCGACGGGATGTAGCCCACGTGGGCCACGCCCCGGAAGGGGACCAGATGATGCTCACAGGTGCTGTAGACCTCGATGTCCTTCACCAGGACCATTTCGTCGTGGCCGAGGTCGAACGTCGTCGTGAGCACGTCCTCCGGGCGCTGCCGGAGGCCGGAGAAGATCTCCCGGTACGCCCGCGCCACCCGTGCCGGGGTTTCCTGGAGGCCCTCGCGGTCGGGGTCCTCTCCCACGGCTATCAGGAGCTCGCGGACGGCGTTCTCGGCGCGTTTCTCGTCGAACTCGCCGACGGCGCCGTCTCCGGCCAGCGTCACGGGGTCGGTCATGTGGTGCCTCGTTCCTGTGCGTCCAGCGCGCGGACATGGTGAAATGCCGCGCCCCCCAGGCTAGAGCCCGGGGGGCACGGCATGCATTCCGGCCGGTGGCCGGGGAGAGCGTCAGCTCTCGGGGCGGTCCTCGGGGGACGGCTCCGGGACCGGACCCTGATCGGTCGTCGTGGACTTGACCGTGCTGATAGCGGACGTTGAGCCGTTCGCACCGTTGGTCAGTGCCAGCTCCCGGGGGGAGAGCACCGGCGGGCGGGTGGACGGCGTACGCCGCGAGGAGCCGGTCCAGGCCGGACGCGGCGGGCGCTTGTGGATCGACGCGAAGATCTCGGCGATCTCCTCCTTGCCCAGGGTCTCCTTCTCCAGGAGCGCCAGGACTAGGTTGTCGAGCACGTCCCGGTTCTCGACCAGGATCTCCCACGCCTCGTTGTGCGCGGTCTCGATCAGCTTCTTGACCTCTTCGTCGACCAGCCCGGCGACCTCTTCCGAGTAGTCGCGCTGGTGCGACATCTCACGGCCGAGGAAGGGCTCGGAGTTGTCGCCGCCGAACTTGATGGCGCCGAGCCGCTCGGTCATGCCGTACTGGGTGACCATCGCGCGGGCCACGTTGGTGGCCTTCTCGATGTCGTTCGCGGCGCCGGTGGTCGGGTCGTGGAAGACCAGTTCCTCCGCCGCGCGTCCGCCCAGCATGTAGGCGAGCTGGTCGAGCATCTCGTTGCGCGTGGTCGAGTACTTGTCCTCGTCCGGGAGCACCATCGTGTAGCCCAGGGCGCGGCCCCGCGACAGGATGGTGATCTTGTGGACGGGGTCGGAGTTCGGCGAGGCCGCCGCGACCAGGGCGTGTCCGCCCTCGTGGTACGCGGTGATCTTCTTCTCCTTGTCCGACATGATCCGGGTCCGCTTCTGCGGGCCCGCGACCACACGGTCGATCGCCTCGTCCAGCGCCTTGTTGTCGACCAGCTTCTGGTCGCTGCGCGCGGTGAGCAGCGCGGCCTCGTTGAGCACGTTGGCCAGGTCGGCGCCGGTCATGCCGGGGGTCCGGCGGGCGACGGCGGCCAGGTCGACGTCGGGCGCGACCGGCTTGCCCTTCTGGTGGACCTTGAGGATCTCCAGGCGGCCCTGGAGGTCCGGCGGGTCGACCGCGATCTGCCGGTCGAAACGACCGGGACGCAGCAGGGCCGGGTCCAGGATGTCGGGCCGGTTCGTGGCGGCGATCAGGATGACGCCGCCCTTCACGTCGAAGCCGTCCATCTCGACCAGGAGCTGGTTCAGGGTCTGCTCGCGCTCGTCGTGACCGCCACCGAGCCCGGCACCGCGGTGCCGGCCGACCGCGTCGATCTCGTCGACGAAGACGATCGCCGGGGCGTTCGCCTTGGCCTGCTCGAACAGGTCACGCACCCGGGAGGCACCGACACCGACGAACATCTCGACGAAGTCGGAACCGGAGATCGAGTAGAACGGCACCCCGGCCTCGCCCGCGACGGCGCGGGCCAGCAGGGTCTTGCCGGTACCCGGGCGGCCGTACAGCAGGACGCCCTTGGGGATCTTGGCGCCGACGGCCTGGAACTTGGCCGGCTCCTGGAGGAACTCCTTGATCTCGTGGAGCTCCTCGACGGCCTCGTCGCAGCCGGCGACGTCGGAGAAGGTGGTCTTCGGCGTGTCCTTGGTGATGAGCTTCGCCTTGGACTTGCCGAAGTTCATGACCCGCGAACCACCGCCCTGCATCTGGTTCATCAGGAACAGGAACACGACCACGATCAGGACGAACGGCAGCAGGGTGAGCAGCACGCCGACGAACGGGCTCTGCTTCGAGGGAGAGACGGTGTATCCCTCGGAGATCTGCTTGTCCTGGTACTTGTTCTGCAGGGTCTGCGCCAGTGCCACGCCCTGGTCGCCGATGTAGCTCGCCTGGATCTTCGAGCTGTCCTTGACCTTGACGCCGTCCTTGAGCGTGACCTTGATGGTCTGCTCGTCACCGGTGGTCAGCTTGGCCGACTTGATCTTGTTGTCGTTGATCGCCGCCACGACCTGGCCGGTGTCCACCGTCTTGTAGCCGCCGGAATTGCCGACGACCTGCATCAACACGACCACGGCAAGGACGGCCAGCACGATCCACATGACCGGCCCACGGAAGTATCGCTTCACGTCCATCCACACGGAGCGGTGACGCCCCGTCCCTCCTGCCATAGTGAGTTTGATAAGACAGTTCTTCTGACGGTACCCCAGCCTCGTCGTCCGCAGCCGCACTCGGCGGTCCGGACGGGCCACGGCCCGTCTTCCAATACTCCAACGTCACGGAGCCCGCCGGGGTTCCCGATCTTCCCCGGCGGTCTGCTCCGCTCGGGTCAGCCGCCGTAGACGTGGGGCGCGAGCGTACCGACGAACGGAAGGTTCCGGTACTTCTCGGCGTAGTCCAGGCCGTAGCCGACGACGAACTCGTTCGGGATGTCGAAGCCGGCCCACTCCACGTCGATGGAGACCTTGGCGGCGTCCGGCTTGCGCAGCAGCGTGCACACCTTCAGCGAGGCGGGCTCGCGCGAGCCGAGGTTGTTGATCAGCCAGGACAGGGTCAGCCCGGAGTCGATGATGTCCTCGACGATCAGGACGTGCCGTCCCTTGATGTCGGTGTCGAGGTCCTTGAGGATGCGGACGACACCGGAGGACTGGGTGCCCGCGCCGTAGGAGGACACGGCCATCCAGTCCATGGTGACGGGGGTGGACAGCGCCCGCGCCAGGTCCGCCATGACCATGACGGCGCCCTTGAGGACTCCGACGATCAGCAGGTCCTTGCCCGCGTACTCCGCGTCGATCTTCGCGGCCAGCTCGGCCAGCTTCGCGTCGATCTCTTCCTTGGTGATGAGCACCCGCTGGAGGTCGGCACCCATGTCTTTCGCGTCCACCCGCATCACTTTCGGTCGTCCCGCACTTATGGCCGCGCCGGCGGCCACCGGCAGGCCCGGCCCCGTCGGAGTCGGGCTCCGGGGGTCGGGATTTCAGCCTTGCCGAATCACCAGTCTGCCACCCTGCCGCTGGGCGACGACCTTGCCCGGCAGATTGATGGCTCCCTGGCCCCGCCAGCCGGTGATCAGCCGGTCCAGCTCCTCGATGTGCCGGGCGAAGAGCGAACCGGCCGGAGCGCCCGCCTCGATGGCGGCCCGGCGCAGCACCCGGCGGCGCACCGCGGGGGGCAGCGCGTAGAGCTTGGCGCACTCCAGCACGCCGTCGGCGTCGCGTACGGAGGACTCGGCCTGGCCGGCCCAGGCGTCCAGGGCGTCGGCGTCGTCGCGGGAGAGCTGGGCGGTACGGGCGAGCGCCTCCACGACGCCCTTGCCGAGCGCCTTCTCCAGCGCGGGCAGGCCCTCGTGGCGCAGCCGGGAGCGGGTGTAGGCCGGGTCGGTGTTGTGCGGGTCGTCCCAGACGGGCAGCGACTGGACCAGACACGCCTTGCGGGCGGTCTGCCGGTCGAGCTGGAGGAACGGGCGCCGGTAACGGCCGTCGGCCCCCGAGACCGCGGCCATGCCGGACAGGGAGCGGATGCCGGAGCCGCGGGCGAGGCCGAGCAGGACGGTCTCGGCCTGGTCGTCGCGGGTGTGGCCGAGCAGGACGGCGGCGGCGCCGTGGCGTTCGGCGGCATCGTCCAGGGCGGCGTACCGGGCGTCTCTCGCCGCCGCCTCGGGGCCGCCCTCGCGGCCCACGGTGACGGCGACGGACTCCACGGGAGCGAGGCCGAGTCCGCGCAGCCTGAGGGCGACCTCCTCGGCGCGCAGGGCGGAGCCGGGCTGGAGGCCGTGGTCGACGGTGACGCCGCCGGCGCGCAGGCCGAGGCGGGGGGCCTCGAAGGCGAGGGCGGAGGCGAGCGCCATGGAGTCGGCGCCTCCGGAGCAGGCGACGAGGACGAGCGGCGCGGTGGCGGGGGCGGGACCCCGGTGGCGCTGCGCGGTGCCCGGCCCGCCGGTTCGGTGGGCGACGGCCACGGCGCCGTGGCCGCCGTGCGCGGTGCCGCCGTGCTCGGCGGCCTGGCCGGTGGCGATGTCGTGGAGGACGCGGCGGACCGCCAGGCGTATCGCCGCGACCGCGGGATGGGGACCCATGTCCGGTTCCCTTCATGAAGTTTCGGGGACGAGCCCGAAGTCCGGTCACTCAGAGTGCGTCGATGGTGACAGAAACGGGCGGTTCCCCGAGCATTGCACGCCTACGCATGGCTGACGGTCCCTCGGACGGGTGATTGGAGGGGCATTTACCCGCCGTCCAACCGCCCTCAGGGTTCGGTCGTGCGGTGCACTCGCGCGACCCAGGCGGCCGGGTCGGAGATCTCGGCCTTGGTGGGCAGCGTGTTGGGCGAGGTCCACACCCGGTTGAAGCCGTCCATGCCGACCTCGTCGACGACCGCGCGGACGAAGCGCTCGCCGTCGCGGTACTGGCGCAGCTTGGCGTCGAGCCCGAGGAGTTTGCGCAGCGCGAGGTCGAGGCGGGAGGCGCCCTTGGCCCGGCGCTGCTGGAACTTCTCGCGGATCTCGGCGACGCTCGGCACGACCTCGGGGCCGACGCCGTCCATGACGAAGTCGGCGTGCCCCTCCAGCAGGGACATGACGGCGGTGAGGCGGCCGAGGATCTCCCGCTGGGCGGGGCTCTGCACGAGCTCCACCAGCGAGCGTCCGCCGTCCTCCCGCTCGCCCTCGGGGCGGCCACCGGCGAGCGACTGGGCGGCGTCCCGGACGCGTTCGAGGAAGGTCATCGGGTCGACGTCGGTCTCCGCGAGGAACGCCTGGATCTCGCCCTCCAGGTGGTCGCGGAGCCAGGGCACGGCGGTGAACTGGGTGCGGTGGGTCTCCTCGTGCAGGCACACCCAGAGCCGGAAGTCGTGCGGGTCCACGTCGAGTTCGCGCTCCACGTGGACGATGTTCGGCGCGACGAGCAGCAGCCGGCCGCCTCCGCCGGGCGCGGTGCCGGCGGGCAGGTCGGGGGCCGCGGGGGCGAAGGTCTCGTACTGGCCGAGGACGCGGGAGGACAGGAACGACAGCAGCATGCCGAGTTCGACACCGGTCACCTTGCCGCCGACGGCACCGAGGACGGCGTTGCCCGCGCCCGGACCGCGCCGTTCCTGCATCTTGTCGAGCAGGGGCCTCAGCAGCTCACGGAAGCCGGCGACGTTGGCCCGTACCCAGCCGGGGCGGTCGACGACCAGGACGGGGGTGTCGTGGACGTCCCCGGTCCCCATGCGGGTGAAGGCCCGTACGTGTTCCTCGGAGACCTTGGCGTGCCGGCGCAGCTCGGCCACCACCGCCCTGGCCTCGTCCCTGCTGATCTCCGGCCCCGGCCGCACGAGCCGCGTCGCGGTCGCCACCGCGAGATTCCAGTCGACCATCCCCTGAGAAGCGGTGCCACCGAAGCTCGTCATGCGTCAACGGTACGTGAGCCCCCGCCCTCCGGGCAGTGCGTCGGGCGGGGCGGGCGCTCCGGTTCGCGGCGGCTACCCGCAGCCGCAGCCGGCCAGGGTCGTCGCCGCGTGGTCCAGGGCGGACTGGGCGGACTGGGGGTCGGTGGTGCCCGAGGCGAGGAAGGCGAAGGCGAGGAGGCGGCCGTCCTTGGTGACGACCGTGCCGGCGAGAGAGTTGACACCGGTCAGGGTGCCGGTCTTGGCGCGGATGAGGCCGGCCGCGCCGCCGTCGGCGTAGCGCTGGGCGAGGGTTCCGGTGAACCCGCCGACGGGCAGGCCGGTGAGTACGGGGCGCAGGCCGGGCCGGGCGGGGTCGGCGGCGGTGGCGAGCAGCGAGGTCAGGAGGTCGGCGGTGAGCCGGTCGTCGCGGTCGAGCCCGCTGCCGTCGCGGAAGGAGGCGCCGCGCATCGGCAGTCCGAGCTTGGTCAGGCGGGCGGCGACGGCCTTGGCGCCGCCCGCGAAGCTGCCGGGCTGCCCGGAGGCGAGGGCGGTCTGCCGGAGCAGCGCCTCGGCGATGTCGTTGTCGCTGTTGGTCAGCATCCGCTCGACCACGTCGGACAGCGGCGGCGAGGAGACGGAGGCGAGGGTGGTCGCGCGGGAGGTGGCCTTGGAGGGGCCGGGCGGGGTCGTCTTGACGCCCGCCTGTTCGAGGAACCCCGCGAAGGTGCGGGCGGCCTCGGCGGCGGGGTCGGCCACGCGGCTCACCGGCCCGCTGCCGGAGTCGTCGGTGCGGCCCTCGTCGGCGGTGAGGGCGGTGACCTCGGCGAGGTTGTCGTTGACGCCGATGGGGTGCCGGGAGGGGCCGGAGTACAGGGTCGTGTCGTAGGACAGCGTGACCTTCTCGACGCCCCGCTTCCTCAGCGCGGTCGCGGTGCTCGCGGCGAGGGTGCGCAGGCTCGCCCAGCCGCCGCTCGACTTGTGCGCGGTGAGGGTCGGGTCGCCGCCGCCGACGAGGACCAGTTCGCCGGTGTCGGGGTCGAGCGCGGTGCGGGTGGTGAGCCGGTGGTCGGGGCCGAGCGCGGACAGCGCGGCCACCGCGGTGGCGATCTTGGTGGTGGAGGCGGGTGTGAACGCCTGGCCGGAGTGGGTGCCGTACAGACGGCTGCCGGTGGCGACGTCCACGACGGCCGCGGCACGGCCCTCGCCGAGGGCGGGGCCGGCCAGCAGGGGGGCCAGGGCGCCCGCGATGCCGCTCGGCGGGACCTTGCCGGACCTGGCGGGCTCCGCGGCGCCGCCGAGCGCGCGCAGTACGGGCGGGGCGCTGGGCGCGGTCTCGGGACCGCCTCCCGCGATGCCGCCGCCGTCGTGATCTGCGCCACGTACGAGCGTGAGGGCGACCGCGCGGTCCCGCTCGGCCGTACGCTGACCCGCGCCGTCGAAGGGGCCGGCCACGGCCGCTGCGCCGGCGGCCAGTGCCAGTCCGGCGGCGGCCGCCGAGGCGGTGAAGTACCAGGTCCGTGAGGGTCTGGGACCCAGCTGGCCGGCTCCGGGACGCAGGGCGGACGTCAACCGCGCGAGAGGCGGTTTCACGGCGGACGCCGTGTGCGCCAGACTCGGCCGTAGGGCGTCCGCGAGCCGCTTCACACGCGGTCCCACGGACCGCAAAGGTCCCAGCTCCGGCACGACCACCAGCCCCTTTCGCGATCACACTCCTGCGTGAGGGACACTTAACCACCAGAACTATGTGCTGATCATGGAGGAGCCACCGGTGGAGTTCGACGTCACGATCGAGATCCCGAAGGGTTCGCGGAACAAGTACGAGGTGGACCACGAGACCGGTCGGATCCGCCTGGACCGTCGCCTCTTCACCTCGACCGCCTACCCGACCGACTACGGATTCGTCGAGAACACGCTCGGCGAGGACGGCGACCCGCTGGACGCGCTCGTCATCCTGGACGAGCCCACGTTCCCGGGCTGCCTGATCCGCTGCCGCGCGATCGGCATGTTCCGCATGACCGACGAGGCGGGCGGCGACGACAAGCTGCTGTGCGTCCCGTCGACGGACCCGCGCGTGGAGCACCTGCGCGACATCCACCACGTGTCGGAGTTCGACCGCCTGGAGATCCAGCACTTCTTCGAGGTCTACAAGGACCTGGAGCCGGGCAAGTCGGTCGAGGGCGCCAACTGGGTGGGCCGCCAGGAGGCCGAGGCGGAGATCGAGCGCTCCTTCAAGCGCCTTGAGGAGCAGGGCGGTCACTGACCTACCCCTCCTGTCCGAGCGGGCCGTGTCACCCCGGTGGGGGTGGTGCGGCCCGCTCGCGCTTTCACGCGCATACTGAGGCGTAATCGGAAGGTGCCATTCAGGGAGCGGTGCGAGGTGTCGGAGGCGGAGGACCGCAAGCCCCGGTCGGACGAGGCGCGGGCCACGTTCGACCCGGAGATCACGTCCGAGTTCGCCATCCCGGAGGGACTCGCGGTCGCCAGGGGAAGCGGCGAGTCGGAGACGACGTCCGAGTTCGCCGTGCCCAAGGGGCTGGAGACGGCGCAGGCGGAGGCCGAGCCGGAGGGCTCGGCGTTCGACATGCCGCGTACGTACAGCGTCAAGGACGCGCCGGCCGCGTTCACCCCCGCGACGGGCGTCCCGATGATCACGCTGATCACGGACGCGCCCTGGCAGGACCGGATGCGCACGATGCTGCGCATGCCGGTGGCCGAGCGCCCGGCGCTGGAGCCGGTGGCGCGCTCCGAGGACGAGGGCCCGGCGGTCCCGCGCGTGCTCGACCTGACCCTGCGTATCGGCGAGTTGCTGCTCGCGGGCGGTGAGGGCGCCGAGGACGTGGAGGCCGCGATGTTCGCGGTGTGCCGGTCCTACGGACTGGACCGCTGCGAGCCGACGGTGACCTTCACGCTGCTGTCGATCACCTATCAGCCCTCCCTGGTGGAGGACCCGGTGACGGCGTCCCGGACGGTCCGCAGGCGCGGCACCGACTACACCCGGCTGGCGGCCGTCTTCCGGCTGGTGGACGACCTCACGGACGCCGAGGCGCACCCGTCCCTGGAGGAGGCGTACGGCCGCCTGGCGGAGATGCGGCGCAACCGGCACCCCTATCCCGGCTGGGCGCTGACGATGGCCAGTGGCGGGCTGGCGGGCGCGGCCTCGGTGCTGGTCGGCGGTGACGCGATCGTGTTCGTCGCGGCCGCGCTGGGGGCGATGCTCGGCGACCGGCTGGCCTGGCTGCTGGCCGGGCGCGGGCTGCCGGAGTTCTACCAGTTCACGGCGGCCGCGATGCCGCCCGCCGCGATCGGCGTGGCGTTCGCTCTGGCCGACGTGGACGTGAAGGCGTCCGCGGTGGTCACCGGTGGGCTCTTCGCGCTGCTGCCGGGGCGGGCGCTGGTGGCAGGCGTGCAGGACGGACTGACGGGCTTCTACATCACCGCGTCGGCGCGGCTGCTGGAGGTCATGTACTTCTTCGTCGCCATCGTGATCGGCGTGCTGACGGTGCTCTACTTCGGCGTGCAGGTGGGCGGCGAGCTGAACCCGGACGCGGCACTGAACATCCAGTCCCGGCCGGTGCTGCAGATCCTGGCGTCCATGGTGCTGTCGCTGACCTTCGCCGTGCTGCTCCAGCAGGAGCGCTCCACGGTGCTGTGGGTGACGCTCAACGGCGGTGTCGCCTGGTCGGTGTACGGCGCGCTGCAGTACACCGCGGACATCTCGCCGGTGGCGTCCACGGCGGTGGCGGCCGGTCTGGTGGGCCTGTTCGGGCAGTTGCTGGCGCGCTATCGCTTCGCGTCCGCGCTGCCGTTCACCACGGCCGCGATCGGCCCGCTGCTGCCCGGTTCGGCCACGTACTTCGGTCTGCTGGCCATCGCGCAGAGCGAGGTGGACAAGGGGCTGGTGTCGCTGGCCAAGGCCGTGTCACTGGCCATGGCCATCGCCATCGGGGTGAACCTGGGTGCGGAGATCTCCCGGCTCACCCTCCGGATCGGCTCCGCCGGCAAACGCCGGGCGGCCAAGCGGACCAGGGGCTTCTAGGGCCCCGCCCCTACTGGGGGCGGTGGCCGCCCTGGCCCTGTCCCTGGTCGTAACCGTAGGGGTAGGGCTGCTGGGACTGCTGCGGCTGCCGGGGGCGTCCGTAGTCGTCGTACTGCTGCTGGGGCTGCTGGCCGTAGTACGGGTCCTGCTGCCGGCCGTAGCCGCCGTGGCCCTGGCCGGGGTGGCCCTGGCCGGGGTGGCCCTGACCGCCGTGGTCCTGGCCGGGGTAGCCCTGACCGCCCTGGTCCTGGCCGGGGTGACCCTGCTGCCAGTGCTGCGGGGGATGGGGCTGCCGCTGGGGGGCCGCCTGCTGCTCGTACGGGTTCCCGTAGGGGTCCTGGTAGGGCTGGCCGGGCTCGATGCGGCGGAGCTGGGTCGTGGAAGCGTCCATGACCGGCGCCTGCGGCTGCTCGGGCCCGGGCTGCTCGGGGGCCTGCGGCTCCGCACGCTTGTTCTTGCCGCGGGCGCGCAGGAACTCGACGGCGATCGGGATCACCGAGATCAGGACGATGAGGATGAGCATCGCCTCGATGTTGTCCTTGACGATGCCGATGTTGCCGAGCCAGGAGCCGAGGAGCGTCACGCCGGCGCCCCACAGCACACCGCCGATGACGTTGAAGGTCAGGAACGAGCGGTACCGCATCCCGCTGACGCCCGCGATGATCGGCGTGAAGGTCCGGACGATGGGCACGAAGCGGGCCAGGATCAGCGACTTCGGGCCGTACTTCTCGAAGAACTCGTGCGCCTTGGTGACGTTCTCCTGCTTGAACAGGCGTGAGTCGGGCCGGTTGAACAGGGACGGTCCGACCTTCTTCCCGAACATGTAGCCCGCCTGGTCGCCCAGGACCGCCGCGGCGCAGATCAGCGCGATGGCTCCCCACAGCGGGAAGTCGAGCTCCCCGGAGGTGATCAGCAGACCCGCCGTGAACAGCAGCGAGTCGCCCGGCAGGAAGAAGCCGATGAGCAGGCCGGACTCGGCGAAGACGATGAGCAGCAGACCCCAGATGCTGTAGGTGTCCAGCAGGTAGTTGGGATCGAGCCAGCTCGGGCCGAGGGCGAGTGTCATCACGGGTCCGGGCTCCTGAGGGGGGAAGAAGGCGGCTACGGCGGCTGCGACGTCCATGTGTGGCCGCCCAAAGCTATCAACGCTTCGTGACGGGCCCAGGTTCCACCGGCCGTCCCAGGATGCACTGTGCGGCGACCGCGGCAAAGCTGTGCGCCATGGGACTCGAAGACTACGGCGGCGGCCAGGGGCCCGAGCCGGACGTGCTGGTGGTGACGGCGAACGACGTGCCCGGACGCCGGGTGGAGCGGGTGCTCGGCGAGGTCTTCGGCCTCACCGTGCGCTCGCGGCACCTGGGCAGCCAGATCGGCGCCGGGCTGAAGTCCATGATCGGCGGCGAGCTGAAGGGGCTGACCAAGACCCTGGTGCAGACCCGCAACCAGGCCATGGAGCGCCTGGTGGAGCAGGCACGCGCCCGGGGCGCCAACGCCGTGGTCGCCTTCCGCTTCGACGTCACCGAGGCCGCCGACCTGGGCACCGAGGTGTGCGCCTACGGCACGGCGGTGGTCCTGGCCCGCGAGTGAACCAGGACCAGACACAGAACCCGATGAAGCACTACCAGGCCCCGTGCCGCTCGGCGTTGGCGGCGATGGCCGCGTTCAGGTGGGCGGCGACACCGGCGCCGAGGGCTTCGTAGTAGGCGGTGAAGCGGGCGTCGCCGACGTACATCTCACCCAGACAGCGATGCGCCGGGTACGGGCATTCGTAGAACCAGCGGCCGATGTGGCGGCGGTGCTCCTCGGCGAGGTCCATCGCGGCCGGGGCGGCGGGCGGCACACCGTCGGCCACCAGGGCGGCGTAACGGGCGTTGAGGTCGTCGGACTCGGCCCGCATCCGCTGCCAGTCGGCCAGGGCGCGGCGGGCGGTGCGGCGGCGGGACTCGGCGTACGCCTCGGTGCCGCTCCAGCGGCGCTCGGTCTCCTCGGCGTACCTCTCGGGGTCGTGGTCCCCGAAGACCTCGAAGCGTTCCTCGGGGGTGAGGTCGATGCCCGTCGTGCGTGCCTCCATGGCGTGTTCCACGGCCGCCGCCATCCGGCTCAGCCTCTCGATCCGGGCGGTCAGCAGCTCGTGCTGCCTGCGCAGATGGGCGCGGGGGGTCCGCGCCCGGATCGTCGAGCAGGGCGGCGACCTCGTCGAGCGGGAAGCCGAGCTCGCGGTAGAACAGGATCCGCTGGAGCCGGTCGAGGTCGGCGTCGGCGTAGCGCCGGTGTCCGGCGTGCGTGCGCTCGCCGGGCACGAGCAGCCCGATCTCGTCGTAGTGGTGCAGGGTGCGCACCGTGATCCCGGCGAACCCCGCGACCTGCCCCACGGAGAAGCTCAACGTTCCTCGCTCCTAGTCCCGGCGGCGCGGGGTGCGCCGCCGGGGTCCACGGTGCGTCCTCACACCGGGTGAGGTGCAAGGGGGATTCCCGTTCGGGATGTTGTGATGCTTTCGTCCGCTTATGGTGATCGCGTGGCCCAGGACACCGCGCGGCAGCCGCCGACCGCTCCCACGGCCCCGGCGCGTGCGCTGCTGCCGCTGATCCTGCCCTCCGTGGCGGTGGGGATCGTGACCAGCCTCGTCTTCGTCGGGGTGAGCACGGCCGCCGAGAAGCTCCAGCACGTGCTGTGGGGACCGCTGCCGGACGCGCTCGGGGTGGGCCGGTACTCGGTGCTCTGGATGTTCGTCATGCTCTTCGCCACCGGTGTCGCGGTCGGCCTGGTGGTGTGGAAGGTCCCCGGACACGCCGGTCCCGACCCGGCCACCCTCGGCCTGGACGCCCCGGTGCTGGCGCCGAGGGTGCTGCCCGGACTGGTGCTCGCGGTGGGGCTGATGCTGGCGGGCGGCCCGAGCCTCGGCCCGGAGAACCCGATCATCGCGGTCAACGTCGGGCTCGCCGTGTGGTTCGGGCAGAAACTGGTGCCCCGGGCGCCGGGCGCGCTGTGGCCGATGCTGGCGGAGGCGGGCACCATCGGGGCGCTGTTCGGCACGCCCGTCGCGGCCGCGCTGGTGATCTCCGAGGCGCTGGCCGGGCGCCCGCTGCGGGGGCGGCTCTGGGACAACCTGTTCGCCCCGCTGACCGCCGCCGCCTGCGGCGCCGTCACCACCACCCTGATCTCCCGCCCCTCCTTCGACCTGGGCCTCGCGCCCTTCGGCCAACCCCGCTGGAACGACGTGGTGGCCGCCCTGGTGATCACACCGGCGGCCGCGCTGCTCGGCATGTGCGCGGTCTACGCCTTCCCCCGCGTCCACGCCGTCTTCGGCCGGCTGCGGCACCCGATGCTGATGCTCCCGGCGGGCGGGCTCGTGCTGGGCGCGCTGGCGGCGCTGGGCGGGCATCTGACGCTGTTCAAGGGGCTCGCCGAGGTCGGGGAGCTGGCGCGGAACCCCGATGGCTGGTCGTCCGGACAGTTCGCGCTGATGGCGGTGGTGAAGCTGGCCGCGCTGGTGGTGGCCGCCTCCTGCGGGTTCCGGGGCGGTCGGATCTTCCCGTCCGTGTTCATCGGGGCCGCGCTGGGCCTGTGCGCGCACGCACTGGTCCCTGCCGTGCAGCCCGCGGTCGCGGTGGCCACGGGTGTGCTGGGCGTGCTGCTGGCGATCACGCGGCAGGGCTGGGTCAGCCTCTTCACGGCCGCCGTCCTGGTCGCCTCCCCCTCGGTGCTCACCCTGCTGTGCATCGGTTCGCTGCCCGCCTGGCTGCTGGTGACCGGGCGGGCGCAGATGCAGTTGCACCCGGACGGGACCCCGATCCGCTGAACCTTCCCTGATTCCCTCTGATGGAGGCATGGCCCATGGCGCTGCACCGAGGTTCCAAGAAGCACGGGCACCGGCACCTGTCCGTCAACCCGTTCTACGGGGACGCCGACCCCGTGGGCGGGATGACCGAGGCACCGCCCACCCACCGGCTGCCGGAGAAGCCGCTGACCCCGGCGACCGCCTACCAGGTGGTGCACGACGAACTCATGCTGGACGGCAACGCCCGGCTGAACCTGGCCACCTTCGTCACCACCTGGATGGAGCCGCAGGCCGGGGTGCTGATGGCGGAGTGCCTGGACAAGAACATGATCGACAAGGACGAGTACCCGCGCACCGCGGAGCTGGAGCGGCGTTGCGTGGCGATCCTCGCCGACCTGTGGAACGCCCCCGACCCCTCGGGCGTGGTCGGCTGCTCCACCACCGGCTCCAGCGAGGCGTGCATGCTGGCCGGACTGGCGCTCAAGCGCCGCTGGTCCAAGCGGAACGCCGACCGGTACCCGGGGGCCCGGCCGAACCTGGTGATGGGCGTCAACGTCCAGGTCTGCTGGGACAAGTTCTGCAACTTCTGGGAGGTCGAGCCCCGGCTCGTCCCCATGGAGGGCGACCGCTTCCACCTCGACCCGCGCGCGGCGGCCGAGCTGTGCGACGAGAACACCATCGGGGTCGTCGGCATCCTCGGCTCCACCTTCGACGGCTCCTACGAGCCCATCGCCGAACTCTGCGCCGAGCTGGACGCCCTCAAGGAGCGCACGGGACTCGACGTCCCCGTGCACGTGGACGGGGCCTCGGGCGCGATGGTCGCCCCCTTCCTGGACGAAGACCTCGTCTGGGACTTCCGGCTCCCCCGCGTGGCCTCGATCAACACCTCCGGCCACAAGTACGGGCTCGTCTACCCCGGCGTCGGCTGGGCGCTGTGGCGGGACTCCGACGCACTCCCCGAGGAGCTGGTGTTCCGGGTGAACTACCTCGGCGGCGACATGCCCACCTTCGCGCTGAACTTCTCCCGCCCCGGCGCCCAGGTCGCGGCCCAGTACTACACGTTCCTGCGCCTGGGCCGCGAGGGTTACCGCGCGGTGCAGCGCTCCACCCGCGACGTGGCGACCTATCTCGCGGACGGGATCGAGGCGCTCGGCGACTTCCGCCTGCTGACGCGCGGCGACCAGCTCCCGGTCTTCGCCTTCACCACCGCCGGCCACGTCACCGCGTACGACGTGTTCGACCTCTCCCGGCGGCTGCGCGAGTACGGCTGGCTGGTGCCCGCGTACACCTTCCCACCGGACCGGGAGGACCTGTCCGTGCTGCGGGTGGTGTGCCGCAACGGGTTCTCCCGCGACCTGGCCGATCTCTTCCTCGCCGACCTCACCAACGCGCTGGACGGCCTGCGACGCCAGCAGGGGCCCACGGGTGACAGGGAGACCGCCACCGGGTTCCACCACTGACACCCCCTAGGGCGCGGACCGCTGCTGCTCCTCCAGCGCGACCAGCTCGAACGCCGTCTTCCCGTCCAGGGACTCCCGGATGATGTCGGCGTGGCCCGCGTGCCGGGCCGTCTCGCGGATCAGGTGGAGACAGAGCCAGCGCAGCGAGACCGCGCCGTCCGGCGGGAACCAGGGGTCCGGGGGCAGCGGGAAGGTGTCGTCCAGGCTGGGGGCGGAGCGGATCAGCTTCTCCGTCTCCGCGGCCACCTCCGCCCAGTACGCGAGCTGTCCCGCGACCGTCTCGCCGTCGGTGAGCTGAAAGCACTCGTGCCAGTTCGACTGGTCCCGCTCCACCGCCGGCGGCTCCTGCCGGGCGCGGGCCTGCCATGCCTGCTCGACCTCGACGACGTGCTTCAGCAGCCCGCCCAGAGTCAGTTCGCTCGCGCTGGGCCGGATGCGCGCCTGCTCCTCCGTCAGGCCCAGCAGGGCCCGGCGGATGCCGCTCCGCTGCTCCTCCACGAACGCCAGCAGTGCCCCGCGCTCGTCGCCCGGCGCCTCGGCTCCCACATGAGTGACCATGACCGTCCGCCTCTTCCTCGGCTCCCGCCGGGGCGCTTCACCCCGGCACCGACGAAGCTACGGGCCGTCGAGGTCGGATCCTGTCCTAGATGGCACGTGACGCGGAAGTTTCTCCCGGCGGCTCAGAACGGGAAGCCGCTGCGCCCGTGCTGCACCGAGATCCACTTGGTGGTGGTGAACGCCTCCAACGTCGTCTCGCCGTTCAGCCGGCCGAGGCCCGAGTGCTTCTCCCCGCCGAAGGGCACGATCGGCTCGTCGTGCACGGTGCCGTCGTTCACATGGAACATCCCGGTGTCGATCCGCCGCGCGAAGGCCACCCCACGCTCGACGTCCGCTGTGTGCACGGCGCCGCTGAGACCGTAGGGGGTGTCGTTGACGATCCGGACCGCGTCCTCCTCGTCGCCGAACGGCACGAGGAAGACGACCGGCCCGAAGACCTCCTGCCGCAGCAGCTCCGACCCCTCGGGCACGTCGGTGAGCACACTGGGCGCGACCAGATTGCCCTCGACCGAACCGCGCACCAGCGCCGTGGCCCCCTCCGCGAGCGCCTGCTCGATCACGCCCGACAGGGCGTTCGCCTGGGTGGAGTTGATGACGGGACCGATGACCGTGGACGGGTCGCGCGGGTCCCCCACCGGGAGCGAGCGCACCTTGGCGACGAACTTCGCGGTGAACTCCTCCGCCACCGAACGGTCCACCAGCACCCGGTTGGCGGCCATGCAGACCTGCCCCTGGTGCACGAACCGGCTGAAGACGGCGGCGTCCACCGCGTAGTCGAGGTCGGCGTCGTCCAGCACCACCAGGGCGCTGTTCCCGCCGAGTTCGAGCACAGCCCGTTTGAAGTTGGCGGCGCACACGGTGGCCACGTGGCGGCCCGTGGCTTCCGAGCCGGTGAAGGAGATGACCCGCGGCACCGGGTGCTCGATGAAGGCGTCCCCGATCTCCGCGATGTCGGTGACCACCACGTTGAGCAGCCCGCCGGGCAGGCCGGCGTCCTCGAAGAGCCTGCCGATCAGGGTGCCGCCCACGACCGGGGTGCTCTGGTGCGGCTTGAGGACCACGCCGTTGCCGAGCGCGAGCGCCGGGGCGACCGACTTCAGCGACAACAGGAAGGGGAAGTTGAACGGGCTGATCACCCCCACCACCCCGACCGGTACCCGGTAGAGCCGGTTCTCCTTGCCCTCCAGCGGAGAGGGCAGGATGCGGCCCTCGGGGGCCAGCGCCAGGCGCACCGACTCGCGCAGGAACTCCTTGGCGAGGTGCAGCTCGAAAGCCGCCTTCACCCGGGTGCCGCCCAGCTCCGCGACGATCAGCCCGGCGATCTCCTCCTCGCGCTCCTCCAGCAGTGCCAGGGCCCGCTCGAAGACCGCGCGACGCGCGTAGGGGCTGGTGCGCGCCCACTCCTTCTGGACCCGCTCGGCGGCCCGGTACGCCTGGTCCACCTCGTCGACCGAGGCCACGGTGATCGAGGCCAGCTTCTCGTCGTCGTACGGGTTGAAGTCGATGACGTCCCAGGAGCCGGTGCCCGGCCGCCACTCGCCGTCGATGTACTGCTGGGCGAGGTCGCTGAAAATGGCCGCCATGTGATCCCTCGATCGTGAGCGTACGGCTGAGTCGCGCCAGGTGCTGATCACGGGCCATGGTACCGGCGCGCCACGGAGAGCGAGGAGCGTACTTCTCCTCAACTCCCCTGTGGATCAGAGCTGTTCGACAAGCCTCGCGATGAGTTCACGGCTCTCCTCGGGGCCGGGGCTGTCCTGCTGGAGTTCCTTGAGGGCGTGCTCGTACTGGGCGACGTCCTCGCGCTTGTCCAGGTAGAGCGCGCTGGTGAGCTGCTCCAGGTAGACCACGTCGGAGAGGTCCGACTCGGGGAAGCTGAGCAAGGTGAAGGCACCGCTCTCCCCGGAGTGTCCGCCGAAGGCGAAGGGCATGACCTGAAGGCGCACGTTGGGCCGCTCGGAGACCTCGATCAGGTGCCGGAACTGGCCGCGCATGACGTCACGGTCGCCGTAGGGGCGGTGCAGGGCGGCCTCGTCGAGCACGATGTGGAACTCGGGCGCGTGGTCGCCGAGCAGATGCTTCTGCCGCTCCAGGCGCAGCGCCACCCGCCGCTCGACGTCCGCCGCGCTCGCGCCCCGCATGCCGCGCCGGACCACGGCGCGGGCGTAGTCCTCGGTCTGGAGCAGGCCGTGCACGAACTGCACCTCGTAGACCCGGATGAGGTGCGCGGCGCCCTCCAGCCCCACATAGGTGGGGAACCAGGTCGGCAGCACGTCGGAGTAACTGTGCCACCAGCCAGCCACGTTGGCCTCCCGCGCGAGGGAGAGCAGCGCCTCGCGCTCGGCCCCGTCGTCGATGCCGTAGAGCGTCAACAGGTCTTCGACGTCCCTGGTCTTGAAGCTCACCCGGCCCAGTTCCATCCGGCTGATCTTCGATTCGGAGGCGCGGATCGAGTAACCCGCAGCCTCGCGTGTGATCCCCCGCGCTTCCCGCAGCCGCCTGAGTTGCGAGCCGAGCAGCATCCGCCGCACCACCGATCCGGGCTCTCCCGCGCTCACGTACGTCGCCTCCCCAACCATCCGCAAGGGCCTGAGTCTGCCACTAAAACACTTCAAGCAGTACTCGCACGGTTACGGAAACGGAAAGAGCTGAACCGTTTCCGCCCGCCAGAGGTCACGACCTCTGGCGCCGATGTACGCCCCGATGGCGGAAAAAATGGCCAAGAAGCGGCACGCGCAGGGCGATTTCGGCCTCGTGCACGTGCATCTGCCCTTGCATCTGCTGTGCGCATCCGAAACCATGGGTGCCGCGCCACCGCTGCCTCGCAACGACCGCGAATCCCGGGAGTGCCTCGCATGGGGACGAATGGATCGACCATGCTCAAGCCGTTACGGCAGGGCCTTCCTCCGCTGGACCCCTCGGCCGTGTCCGACGCCGCCTCCTGTGCGCTGCCGGCCCGCTACGAGGCCGTCCGCGAGGCACGGAACTTCACCCGCTCCACTCTCGGCCCGTGGGACGTCGGCGACCGCTTCGACGACATCGCCCTGGTCGTCTCCGAACTCGTCACCAACGCGCTGCGCCATGCCCTGCCCACCGAACTCCCGGCCTGTGCAAGGCAGTCGGCGCCGGTGCGGCTGCATCTGCTGCACTGGGCGGGGCGACTGGTGTGCGCGGTGCGCGATCCGAGCGGCGAGAGCCCGGTACCCCGCGAGACCGAGGACGACTTCTCCGCCGAGTCCGGGCGCGGGCTGCTGCTGGTGGAGTCCTTCGCGGACGGCTGGGGCTGGCACCCGACCACGGGCGAGGGTGGCGGCAAGCTGGTGTGGGCGCTGTTCCGGCTCGGGAAGGACGACCTCGGTGAGGACGGCCTCGGTCAGGGCGACCCGGCCGGAGACTGAGGGTGGCCGGTTCCCCTGCCGGCGGGGGGCCGTTGACATCGTTGCCGGACCGGCTGCCGCCCGGGGCCGACGGTGGTGGGGTCAGCCGGCGATGAGGTGGTCGAACTCGCCGTCCTTGATGCCGAGCAGCATCGCCTCGATCTCCGCCCGGGTGTAGACCAGCGCGGGCCCGTCCGGGAAGCGCGAGTTGCGCACCGCGACCTCGCCGCCGGGCAGCCGCGCGAACTCCACGCAGGAGCCCTGGGAGTTGCTGTGCCGGCTCTTCTGCCAGGCCACGCCGTCCAGCTCCGCGGCAGCCATGCCGTTGTACACGTCGTACCCCCCGTACACGCCGTCAACGTAGCGGTCCACAGGTCGCTCCCCGCTGTGCACTGTCTGATGTGGCCATGGTCGATCGACCCGGATCATAACGCTGTTCATGTGCAGATGAATGGGCAGATGCACGTGCACGGCAGGTGCCGCCGCGGTTACAGCTTTGACGTCCGCTTGACCCCGGCCCCGGGGCCGGTGGTGTCGACGCGCATGCCCGAAACCGGCTCCGGGCATGCCTGAGCGGGCGCCGCGCCCGCGCTTCCGCGCCAGGCCGTCCGGATCGGAACGTCCCGCGTTCGAGGCAGACGCGCGCCGGGCGCCCACTGTTGCCCGGTGTCCCGGATCCGGCCGGGTAACGGCTGGTAACTTGCTGCGGACCTCCGGCTTCGGGGGGCCTCGCGCGCGGCCGGCGGGGCGACCGGCTACTGGTTGGGAGCTTTTGGTGACGACGGCGAAGGTACGGGCCGCTGCGGCGGCGGGACTGGTGGGCGCGCTCGCGCTGACCGTGACGGCGTGCGGCGGGGACAGCTCCCCGGACGACTCCCCCACCACTGCCAGCGCGGCCCCGGCGCCCTCCGGCCCGGACGGCTCCGGCGGCGCGGCTGCCTCGGACAAGCTCCAGGGAAGCTGGATCACCACCGGCGGCGGCAAGATCGTCGCCCTGGTCGTCACCGGCAAGCAGGCCGGCCTCTTCGTCACCGGCGGCACGGTGTGCAGCGGTACGGCGGGCGAGCAGGCGGGCCACGGCGTGATCCGGCTGACCTGCCAGGGCGGCGACGACAGCCGGGCCGAGGGGACGGTCGACTCCGTCGACGGCAAGGCCCTGAAGGTGACCTGGAAGGGCGGTGCCGGGTCGGAGTCGTACACCAGGGCGGAGGGCGGCAAGCTCCCCACCGGGCTGCCGACGAGTCTCCAGCCGTCGTAGGCGTTCCCCGTCCTGGTGAATCGGCGGGGGCGCGTGCCCGGTCTCCGCGCCGAGGCGCCATGATGCGGGGGAGACGTCACGACCTCGATGGGACCAGTACATGCGCCGCGTCATTCCGCTCACCCTCACCGCGCTCGCCGCAGCCCTCGCTCTGACCGCCTGCGACGCCGACGGCAGTGGCGGCGCGGACGGCGCCAAGAGCAAGGCAGGATCGGGCTGCGCGACCGGCGCGGTGGCCCTGGAGGTCGGCTCCGCGAGCGTCGCGCCCGCCGCCGGGGACACCGGCGAGGTGCCGGTCAGCATCACCAACCAGAGCGCCCCCTGCACCCTGGACCACTTCCCCGGTGTCACCCTGCGCCAGGGCGACCGCTCGGTGAAGCTGCCGGTCACCGAGGGCGCACAGGCGCAGACCCTGAAGCTGGCCAAGGGCGCGTCGGCGACCTTCACCGTGTCCTACACCCGGGGCGCGGACGGCGACGCCAAGGCGCTCGACGCGAGCACCATGGAGGTCACCCTGCCCGGCGGCGGCGACGCGAAGAGCTTCCCCTGGAAGTTCGGCCCGGTCGCGGCCAAGGGCACGGACTCGGTGAACGCGTCGGTGAGCGCCTTCCAGCAGGTCGGCGACTAGGGTCTGGCGCGGCTCGGCGGCACGGGGTCCGGCAGCCCGTGACGGGCCGGCGTGCCGCCTCGGCGGGCACCGGCGCCATCGCGCTCCGCTGACGGCGGCGGGTCGTCGCGCGGGCGGCGGACCGCTCGTGCCCCGTACCGCCTCGGTCACACCGGCTCACGGCAGCCTCGGGCGGGCCCTCACCTGGGCCTCGTCCGCCGCCTTGGCGCCCTCGTTCCAGCCGGCCTCGTCGTTGATGCCGCGCAGACGGGTGGTGGTCGTGCGGGGGAACATGTCCTCCAGGCGCTCGGTGACGGCCGTCTCCCGGGTGACGAGTACCGGGAGCAGATCCTGGGTGACCTGGCTTTCGGCCGCGGCTGTGAGGCGGTCGCCGACGCGGTGGGCGTAGGCGGCGAGGAACGACTGGCGGAAGCTCTTGGTCCGCTTGCGGCCCCCGGCCCGCTGGGCGGCCTCCGCCCCGGCCATCGCGTGCGTGGCTTGCACCAGCAGCGAGGTGTACAGCAGCTCGACCGCCTCCAGGTCGGCCTCGAAGCCGACGACGGTGGAGAAGGCGTACGGCTCGTTCCACACCGCGCGGCAGTGGTTGGCCCGGGCGACCGCGTCCAGCAGTACGGCCTTGGCCTGCTCGTACGGCGGCTCGACGCCTATCCGGCAGGCGCCGGGCGCGTCCGGCGCCGGGGCGGAGGCGGCGAGTAGGGCCTCGTCGACGCTGTGCCTGGCCATCAGCTCCTGCGCCTTGGCGGTGAGGGCCTCGGCCTCCTCCGGATACCCGGTGCCCTCCGCCTTGGCGAGCAGCGCGCGGATGCGGCCGAGCGTGCGGGACGTGCCGGGCCCGGCGGGCCGGCGGGGTTCCTCCAGCGGCTCCAGCGTGGGCAGGCGCAGCAGCAGCCGGTACAGCTCCAGGACGGTGGTGGCGTGTGAGAAGCGGTCGGCGGGGCGGGGACCGGCCTGGTCGGCGAGAGCGTCGAGCTGGGCCTTCCAACGGGGGCCGCGCGGGCGGTCCTTGAGCGCCTGGGCACGGATCAGTGCTGCGGCGAGGCCGAGGTGGGCGTCCTCCAGCTCCCGCCGCACCAACCGCGCCAGATCTGCGGGCTGCCACCCGCGCTGCCAGGCGGACGCCATGAACTCCTCGCCGCGCCGGGTGAGTTCGGCGTCGGCACCGGTGTCGGCGGCGAGCAGGGACGCGCCGGTGTCGAGTCCGGAGTCGGTGTCGTCGTAGAGGGCGGCCGTGAAGGCGCGTTCGACGGTGCTGGCGGTGCTGGTCACGTTCTCGATCGTGCCACGGCCGGCCCGTAGCCCGCCGAGACCGTCCACAGGCTGTGGAAAACCGGGCGGGCCCGAGGGGCGGGCGCCTGTCAACCGAAGGTTGACACCTTCCCACTGTCAACCTAGGGTTGTCACATGGCGACCAATCCGAAAGTCACGGCATCCGTACGCCTCGACGACCTCATCGAGGCCATCAGGACCGCCCACGCCGAACCCCTCGAACAGCTCCAGGACGCGGTGATCGCCGCCGACCACCTGGGCGACGTGGCGGACCACCTGATCGGGCATTTCGTGGACCAGGCCCGCCGTTCGGGCGCGTCCTGGACCGACATCGGCAGAAGCATGGGCGTGACCCGGCAGGCGGCGCAGAAGCGGTTCGTCTCCAAGGAGTCCGCCGACCTCGACCCCGCCCAGGGCTTCGGCCGCTACACCCCCCGCGCCCGCAACGTCGTCATGGCGGCGCACAACGCCGCCGTGACCGCCCGCAACGCCGAGGGCCGCCCGGAGCACCTGGTCCTCGGACTGCTGACCGAACCGGAGGGTCTCGCGGTGAAGGCCATGGAGGCCCAGGGCGTGACGGCCGACGCCGTACGCCGGGCCGCGACCGCCGCGCTCCCCCCGGCCACCGGCACGACCCCCGACCTGGTCCCCTACGGCCCCGAGGCGAAGAAGGCCCTGGAACTCACCTTCCGAGAGGCGCTCCGGCTCGGCCACAACCACATCGGCACCGAGCACATCCTGCTGGCCCTGCTGGAGCAGGAGAACGGCACCGGCGTCCTGGCCGGCCTCGGTGTCACCAAGGAGGGCACCGAGGAGTACGTGAACCGGGTGCTGGCCCTGCTCCTTGAGCAGGAGCAGGCGGCGACCCACCCGGACGACGAGCAGGAGAGCTGACCGCGCGGCGAAAGCGCAGCTCAGGACCATTGTCAGACCCCCCTGCCACACTCGGACGCATGACCGACCGGTGGGCGCTCGCACCGGCCGAGGACGGTGGCGTGGACGTCGCCCCCCTCGGCCGGGACGGGCTGCCCGCGGGTCCGGTCCGGCGCGAGAGCGATCTCGCCCAGGCGGTGCGGAGCCGCCCGGAGACCGGACGCTGGGTGTGGAGGTCGACCGCCGAGGTCTACCCGCGACTGCTCGCCACGGGGGTGCGAGTGGAGCGGTGCTACGACGTCGAGGACGCCGAGACCCTGCTCCTGGGCCACGAAGGACGGCACGGCGAACCACGCTCGGCCGCCGCCGCCCTGGCCCGTCTCCGGGGCGGCCCCGTACCGCCCGACCCGCCGCAGCGCGCCGCCGAACCGGGGGCGCAGTCCTCACTGTTCGAGCCGACCGGCAACCGGATGCCGCTGACCGACCTCCTGGAGGTCTACGCCGAGCAGCAGCGAAGACACGGACGGACCGCCCACCCCGACCGGATGCGCCTGCTGACCGGCGCGGAGTCGGCGGGGATGCTGGTGGCCGCCGAGATGAACCGCGCGGGCCTGCCCTGGCGCGCGGACGTGCACCGGGCCCTGCTCACCGAACTGCTGGGCGAGCGGTACGCGGGCGGCGGCGAACCGCGCCGGCTGGCCGAGCTGGCCGACGAGGTGTCCGCCGCCTTCGGCCACCGGGTCCGCCCCGACCTCCCGGCCGATGTGGTCAGGGCCTTCGCCCGGGCCGGTATCAAGGTCGGCTCCACCCGCCGCTGGGAGCTGCGCTCCGTGGACCACCCGGCCGTGGCCCCGCTGCTGGAGTACAAGCGGCTGTACCGCATCTGGGTCGCGCACGGCTGGTCCTGGCTGCGGGACTGGGTGCGCGAGGGCCGGTTCCGCCCGGAGTTCCACGCGGGCGGCACGGTCACCGGACGCTGGGTCACCAACGGCGGGGGCGCGCTCCAGATCCCCAAGGTGATCCGCCGCGCGGTGGTGGCCGACCCCGGCTGGCGCCTCGTGGTCGCCGACGCCGCCCAGATGGAGCCGCGGGTGCTGGCGGCGATCTCCCGCGACCCCGGCCTGATGGAGGTCGCGGCCCGCGAGGGCGACCTCTACCAGGCGGTGTCCGAACGCACCTTCTCCGGCGACCGCGACCAGGCCAAGCTGGCCGTCCTCGGCGCGGTCTACGGCCAGACCGCGGGCGACGGCCTGAAGAACCTGGCCGCGCTGCGCCGCCGCTACCCCAAGGCGGTGGCGTACGTGGACGACGCGGCCCGCGCGGGCGAGGAGGGGCGTCTGGTCCGCACCTGGCTGGGCCGCACTTGTCCGCCGGCGGCGGGGACGGGTGCGGACGCGGGAGAGGAGGCGGGCATCCCGCTGGGCGAGGAGCGCGCGGAAACGGCCACCGACCGGGGGCGGGGCCGGTTCGCCCGCAACTTCGTGGTGCAGGGCAGCGCGGCCGACTGGGCCCTGCTGCTCCTCGCGGCCCTGCGGCGCGCGTGCGCGGACCTCGCCGCCGAGCTGGTCTTCTTCCAGCACGACGAGGTGATCGTGCACTGCCCCGCCGAGGAGGCCGAGCAGGTCGCCGCGGCCATCCGCGAGGCCTCCGCCCTCGCGGCCCGTCTCACCTTCGGCGACACCCCGGTCCGCTTCCCCTTCAGCACCGCCGTGGTGGAGTGCTACGCCGACGCCAAGTGAGCACGCGCCACCTGTGCGACCATGGCCGGCAGAGCTCGAACGAGGCTCCTGGACGAGTGCGCCGTACCCAGCCCACGACAAGACGGCGCGTGGGAGTTCGACATGGGATGGATCGCGCTCGTGATCTCCGGAATGCTGGAAGCGGTCTGGGCGACGGCCCTCGGAAAGTCCCAGGGCCTCTCCCGCCTCCTGCCCTCCGTCGTCTTCGTCCTGGGGCTGCTGCTGAGCATGTCCGGTCTGGCCTTCGCCCTCCGCACGGTCCCGGTCAGCACCGGCTACGCCGTCTGGGTCGGCATCGGAGCGGCCCTCACGGCGGCCTACGCGATGGCGTTCGGCGGTGAGCCGGCCAGCACGGTCAAGATCCTGCTGCTGCTGGGGATCATCGCGTGCGTGGCGGGACTGAAGCTGACGCACTGAGCGGTTCCGCGGGCGGGCGGGGGCGTGGCTTCGGTGGTCAATCCGCGTGGCAGAAAGCGTCCTTCGTGGGCATCCTGCCCTCGACGAGGTAGCGGGTGGTGGTGTTCAACGCGCAGGAGTTCCGGCCCAGGACGTAGACGCCGTGCCCGCTGTCGTCGACGCTGACCAGCCGGGCGCGGTCGCCGAACTTCTCGCGCAGCATTCTCCCGCCCAGGTGCGGGGTGGAGGCGTCCCTGCGGTTCTGCAGAAGCAGTACGTTGCGCGGGCCCTCGGTGTCGACCTCCACGGGCGGTTCGGCGGGGGTGTACGGCCAGAAGGCGCAGGGGGTGATGTTGGCTGTGGCGGCGCCGTACAGCGGGTAGCGCTCACGGTCCTCGGCGACGCCGCGCCGGTAGGTGCTGACATCCTTGGGCCACTCGACGTCGTTGCAGGTGACGGCGAGGAACACGGTCAGGGCGTTGTCGGTCGGCGATACCGGCCCGGCTGTCCCTTCCTGCGGCGGGGGCTGCAGACCACGGACCGCGGCCTCGTCGCCTTCGAGCAGCGTCTGCCAGGTCTGCGCCAGCTTGGGGTACTGCGTCTGCTTGAACAGGTGGCCGAATGTCAGGAGCCGGAACAGGTTGCCGTCGATCCCCGCGACGGGAGCCTTGTCGAGTCGGCCTGCGATGGCGAGGTAGGACGCCCGGACCTGACTGGGTGTGCGGCCCAGGCCGTAGCTGTCGTGCCGAGTGGCGGCCCAGTTCGCGAAGTCCGGCAGGGTCTGCTCCATGCCGAGCGCGTAGCGGCGCATGCCGTCGCGGTCGAGGTGGGTGTCTCCGATGTTGCTGTCGAGCACTATTCGGTCGGAGCGCTCGGGGAACATCGAGGCGTAGGCGGCACCGAGTGCGGTGCCGTAGGAGTAGCCGAGGTAGCTGGTCTTCTCCTCGGCGAGCGCGGCCCGGATCCGGTCCAGGTCGCGGGCGGTGTTCGCGGTGGTGAGGTGACGCAGCCGGCCGCCGTCGTCGTTCTCCGCGCACTGCTTGGCTGTCTGCTCGGCGACCTTGGCCTGCGCGGTGACCGCGGCGTCGTCGGCCGCATAGGGCGGGATGTTGGAGTAGTAGGGGCTGTCCGTGGTGAAGCCGCAGCCGACCGGTGTGGAATGACCGATCCCGCGGGTGTCCATGCCGATCAGGTCGTAGCGGTCGGTGACGCTGCTGGGCAGGCCCTGGGCCACCAGCAGCGCGGAAAGCGCCAGCCCGGATCCGCCGGGACCGCCCGGGTTGAGCATGAGGACGCCGCGCCTCTTGTCCGGGTCGGAGGCAGCCAGCCGGGAGACGGTGAGGTCGATCTGTTCGCCCTCCGGGTGGGCGTAGTCCAGCGGCACGGGCACGGTGGTGCACTGCAGCACGGTCGGGGCGGCTTCCGCCACGACGTCGTCGGGGCACTGGCCCCACGTCACCCGAGGCGTTCTCGCCTCCTCGGCGCCGGCAGGCACAGTGGTCATTGACGCGCCCAGGCCGATGACCGCCAGAAGGGCCAGACTTCGGCCGACGCTGTTCTGTCGTTTCATGTCCAGTCTCCGCATACCGGTGTGTGGGGCGTGGTCGCGACCAGCCCACTCCCTGCCCCTGGGGCACGGTCAACCGGTGGCGGGGCGGAACCGAGCGGAGTTGACCCTGCCCCAGGGGCACGGTTTTCAATGGCGGTCGGGCACGATCTGGGAGAGGGGGCTCCTGGTGGCGTGGAGTACCCGTCAGCTGGCGGAACTCGCGGGGACGACGGCCAAGGCCGTCCGGCACTACCACGAGATCGGCCTGCTCGACGAGCCGGAACGGGCGTCCAACGGCTACAAGCGGTATGGCGTCGGCCATCTGGTGCGCCTGCTGCGCATCCGCAGACTGACCGACCTCGGCGTGGCCCTCGCGGATGTCCCCAAGGTCGAGAGCGGTGACGAGACGGCGCGGCGGATCCTCCGGGACCTGGACACCGAACTCGCGGCGGACATCGAACGCCGGCAGCGGATGCGGCGCGAACTGGCTGCCGTCATGGACAACCGAACCGCGCTCGACATGCCCCCTGACCTCAGAACGCTCGCCGACGACCTGCCCGAAGCCCAGCGATCCCTGCTGATGGCCTACTCCAGCATCCTCACACCCGAAGCGATGGCGGCCCTCCAGGAACAGCTTTCGGGCCCCCGCGACGACCTCGAAGCGGAGTTCGCGGCGCTCGACGAGGACGCTCCCGACGACGTACGGCAGCGGATGGCCGAGCGAATGGCACCCGAAGTACGCCGGCAGCAACGGGCCCACCCTGCTCTGGCCGACCTCGGACTGGCCTCGTACCGGGGAAGGGCTGTCGCGGAGTCGGTCGCTGTGCAGGCACTGGTCGAGTTCCACAACCGCGCCCACCTCGACGTGCTGCGGCGCGTCCACACCATCCTCGTCGAGAACGATGCCTCGGGAAGCGAGATCGACGGCCGGCAGTGAGGACGGCCCGGGCAGGCGCACGCCGCTTCCACGTCGTCCGCGCGGCGGCGTACCGCCTCACAGAAACGAGGCGCTGGGGCACTTGGACCCGACGAGCCCCGGTTCACTGGTGTCCGGGCTGTCGTGGTCGTACCAAGGACTCTGCCGCTCACCCGTCACATCATCAGCGCGCGCCGAGTCCCACCCGCCAGGTCACGAAGCGGCGTTCCGGGGGCGGTCACCGTGGGATATCCGCATCGGACAGGAGCCCGTCGAGCCGCTTCATGACATCCACCTGGGCCGGATTGTAGAGATCGCTGATGGCTTTGCCGATGGTGCGGGCGGTGTGCTGCCGGCCGCGCGGGGCGTCGGAAGCAAGGTCGCTGAGCCCGGGATGGCGGGCACGTAGACCCAGGACGTAAGGCACGAGACGCTCGGCGAGACTCTGGCGGGTCAGCTCGTCGGCATCGGCGGGAAGCTCGTTGAGTTCGCGTGCCACGGGCTGCGGCTCCTGATGGAGCAGGTCGGCATAGGCGTCCATCCCAGTGGGCCCGAGGACCGTGCCGAGGACGGTGACGAAGGAGCGGTCCGGGTCAGGAAGCTCGGCGGTCTTGTCCACAGAGGCGAAGCGGAGGGGAAGATCGCTCGCAGCGCGTCCGCGCAGGAGGGCGCCCACCTCCGCACGGGCGTGCTGCAGGCGTTCGATGGTGGCGTCCAGTTCAGCGTCGAGAGCCCGCAGGTCACGCGGATCGGGGCCCGGATCCGGGTCGTCGTCCATGTCCGCGATCTGGGAGAGGGAGAAGCCCAGAGCGGTGAGGCGCTTGATCCGAAGGAGCCGGACGAGGTGGCTGACGCCGTACTGCTTGTATCCGTTGGAGCGGCGCTCCGGCTCCTCGATCAGACCGATGTCGTGGTAGTGCCGTACGGCCCTGAGGCTGACGCCGGCCAGCTCCGCCATCTCCCGGGTGCTCCAGGCCATGATCGTGATCTCCCCCACCGTCCGGTGCTGCCGACGCGGTCACGTCGTGAGCCCCATTGAAAACCATGACGCAACGGCAGGCTTGGACAGGTCAGAGCGTACGAGGGCGCCGTTCGGGCGGCCTGCAACTCCCGCAGGGTGCGCGACGACAACTCCGGCTCCTCGTCACGTTGTCGGAGCATCCCCGTACCTCCAGCATCCGGACACTCCTTCGCCTTGCGGTACACCGCGTCCGGACATCACGCGCTTGATCCACCGAGATTTGCGGGGCAGTCCTCACGCAACCCTTTTCAGGGCGCCACCCGTGCCCGATTCCGCGCCGGCCCGGTGAACTGATTCACCGAAAAGGCATGCAGAGAAAAAGTCCACCGTTCTCAGTCGAGGCGGTCTCGGCGACGCAATCCGCGGTTCCTGACGGCGCAGGGCGAACAAGGCAGAAGGAGAACCCGCGCCTTGCCCTCGCCGCCACCCCGCTCACAGCACACCAAAGCCTGGCCGGTTCAGGGGGAGATCGCGCCGTCATCGGCGACTCCGGTCGCACCGGCGGTCTCTCCCACTGGCGCCACCTCACGTCCTGTCAGGACGACCTCAGGCGCCGGGCGGACGCTGGTTGGGCCGCTGTCCCGACGGCGGTCTCGGCGCACACCGCGCAGCAAGTCCCGAAATGTCCATTCTCCAGGGCGCGCAGAACTATGCCGTTACGTCACCAGTTTCACGGCTCCGACCCGAGGTAGGAGACCAACTGGAACGCAAAGCAGCAACGAGGGTGCAGCGGTTACTCCCTGACGGACGGGCGAACTACCAATTCGTTCCTTCTGATCCTCGGCAGGGATGAGAGGAACAGAGGGTGCGACCGATAGCGCTTTCCGCTGCGCTCATTTCACTCTCTTATCGGTGATGGAAATTCTTGCTCACTTCGGCCAACACACTGGGGAGTTACCGTGCCCACGACTCTCGCTCAGAAGCTGTACATGCTCTGCTACACCGTCAAGAAGGAGAAGTTCCAGCTCGACAACATTCAGGGACGCGGCCAGCTTCTGCGGGCAGGTGCGATGACCGAGTTGGCCCGCGAGGGTCTGCTGGACGCGACCGGGGGGAAGGTTCGGCGGCTCCCCGGAAGTCCGCCGAAGGATCCGTTCACAGCCTCGGTCTGGTACGACCTGCCCGAGGACAGGCCCAAGGGCTGGCTCAAGTTCCTGCACAACAAGGCGCACACAGCCGAGACCCCGGTCCGCGACCAGCTGCTCGCCTCCGGGGATGTCGCCATCGAACGGGAGAAGAAGCTGGGGGTCGTGTCCACCAAGAGGGTCACCGTGGTGCACCCGGACCTGGTGCACGCCCTGCAGGACCGGGTGCGCTCGACAGTGCTCGACGGCGCGCCCGCCGATGGCCTGACGGACGAGCTGGCGATGGCAGTCCTGGCGGTCGAGCTGGAGCTCACCTCGGTGTGGAGCAAGGAAGACCGCCGCACCCACAAATCCGCTCTGAAGGCGCAAGCGGCGCGTTTCGACGCGTTCGTCCCCGGGCTGCGCAAGGCGCTGCGTGACTCCTATCTCGCGAGCCGGGCCGCGGGAGGCGGCTGGAGCGCCTGAACCGCACTGACGACCGCGATGAGAAATCCCCGAGAGACGCTGCAACCGCAGCACGTGACAAGGAGTGATCGATGACCCGGCTCGAAGGCGAGCACGCCCCCTCCTCGGCTCACGAACGGGGCGGAACCAGCGCGCCGTCCCCCGCCCCGGGTCCGCCCCTGCTCGAGTCCATGGGCGGCACGGCGGGGTTCGTCTACTCGACCGTCCCGGTCGTGGTGTTCGTGATCGCACTCGCCTTGCTGTCGACGAGGGCAGCCGTGATCGCGGCGGTGGCAACCGGTGCGGTGCTCACCGTGGCCCGACTGGTGCGCGGGGAACGTCTTCTCGCCGCCTCGGGCAGCCTGACCAGCGTTCTGGTCGCGGCGGGCATCGTCGCGCTCACCGGTTCCGCCAAGGACTTCTTCCTGCTGGGCATCTGGGTGTCCTTCGCAGGCTTCCTCGCCACCTTCGGTTCGGTCCTCTTTCGTCGCCCCCTGACCGGCGTTGCGTGGAACCTCCTGCACGGGGGCGCGCACGCCTGGCGCGCGGACCGTCAGGTTCTGCGGGCACACGACATAGCCACGCTCGCAGCGGCGGGCGTCCTCGGGGCCCGGTTCGTGGTGAAGCAGTGGCTCTACGTGCACGACGCCACCGGCTGGCTCGCCTTCGCGAAGATCGCCATGGGGACCCCCCTCACCGTGGTGGCCGCGCTGGTCGTCGCATGGGCCTTCCGCACCACGTCCAAGCGCCTCGCGGACAGCCGGCCGGTCCCGGCCATCGCTCGGCAGGAGGCCGAACTCCCGCCTCGCCAGGATGCGTCCAGGTAGCGAGCAGTCACATCACCTCAGCGAGGAAAAGGCCTCATGTCGATCAGCCACACGCAAACGGAGACGGGGACAGTGAGGGAACTCGGAGCCTTCGAGCGGACCATCGATCTCTATATGCGCCGGAACCCTGTCCAGTTCTCCCTGGTCGCCGAGATCGACCGCAAGGTCGGTGAGCAGACGCTGGCGCGGGCACTGCGGAAGGTGCAGGCACGGCACCCGCTGCTCCGCGTCTCGGTCGACCGCCGGGCTTCCCAGGCCCGATACCGGTGGGCGGATGGCCCGATCAGGATCGAAACAGCCGCCGAGGGAACGCCCTGGCAGGCGGTTGCCGCCGGTGAGCAGACGCGCCCCATCGCGCATGAGCCCGGCCCTCTGATGCGGACCGTACTGATTCCCGCGGAGACCGGCAGCGTCATCGTGCTGACTTTCGCCCACCAGATCACCGACGGCACCGGCGGCATGCTCGTGGTGACGGACCTCGTCGCCGCCCTCGACGGCGACGACGAGGACGGCCGGCCGACCCCGGGGCGGGATGTGCCGCCCTCCCAGGAGGCCCTCCTGCAGGCTCTCGACACGGCGACGCCTCCCGCAGGGCCGCCCCCGGATGAGCTGATGAGCACGCCCGGCGAACTGACCCGGTTCTCGGGACGGACACCGCACCTGTCCGCTCTGGCCCTGCAACGCGGTCTGACCACACGGCTCGTGACCCGCTGCCGCGCGGAGGGCGTGTCCGTGCACGCCGCGCTGTGTGCTGCCGCCGGCACCGTCTTCCACCGTGCGGGCCGCGCCCGGGTGAGGGTGCTGAGCCCGGTCGACCTGCGGCGTGCCGCAGGTCTGCCCGACGCCGTGGCCAATCGGTTCGCGGGAGCGCGGACAGTCAGCGAGGCGTCCCAGGCCGGAGATTTCTGGAAACTGGCCCAGCACCATCACCAGGCTCTGGAACACCAGCGGACACCTGGGGTGCTCAAGGCCGGTTCGCAGGCGCTGGCCCAGCAGCCACCGACCACCCCCGAGGAGGCCGAGGCGATGATGACCGTGGCCACCGCCGCCGACATCCAGATCACCAATCTCGGGGTGGTCGAGGCGCCGGCACACGGCCGCGTCCGTCTCACCGCTCTGTGGGGACCGGCGCAGACCACCCAATTGCGCGGTGAGCACGTCCTCGGTGTCGCCACTGCCGGGGGGCGCCTGCGCATGACGGAGCTGACCCACGAACCCGTGGCCGTTCTGCTGCCCGACATGGCCACCGTCCTCGCCCAGCAGTGCACCGAGACCGACGCGGCTCTCTCCTGATGCGTTCAGGACACCGAGCACCGTTCCCGACACAGCGCTGCGGCCGCCCGGCAGTTCGGGGAGCCCTCACCGAACCGGCAGAGCGCCACCGAACCGGCCCCGCCACCGCATCCGTACCGCGCCCTCGACAGCCGCGCCCGATGAGCGACACACAGGAGTGACCATGCAGCCCCCTATTGACGCCGATTCCCACGAAGCAGCCGGCCCCGCCCTCATGGCCGAGCTGCGGTCCCGTATTCCTGCGGACCGTGTGCTCACCAGCGGACCGCAGTACACACGAGCCGTCGCGTTGTTCAACGCAGCGGTCGAAGTCCGCCCTTCGGTCGTCGTGCGGTGCGCGAGCACCGCTGACGTGCAGGCGGGAGTACGCGCTTCTCGTCACCACGGAGTGCCGCTCTCCGTGCGTGGCGGGGGTCACGACTTCTGGGGCCGGGCGTTCCGTCCCGGAGGGCTGGTCCTCGATCTGACCGACATGAGGGACGTGCAGGTCGACCCCGACCGGCGTTGCGCGACGGTGGGTGGCGGGGCTCTCTCGTCCGACGTCGTCTCGGCCGCCGAGCGGGCCGACCTGACCGCCGTCACCGGAACGGCCGGCTCCGTCGGCATGGTCGGCCTCACGCTCGGCGGCGGGTACGGTCCCCTCCTGGGGCAGTTCGGGCTCGCAGCCGACAACCTGCTCGGCGCCGAAGTCGTCCTCGCCGACGGTTCACGGGTGAACACCGACGCCGAGCATCACCCGGACCTCTTCTGGGCCCTGCGCGGCGGCGGCGGCAACTTCGGCGTCGTGACCTCCGCACGGATACGTCTCCACCCCGTGCCGACAGTGGTCTCGGGAACCATCCTGTACCCCATCGACCAGAGCGCCGGCGTCCTGGCCGACCTCGGTGCGATCCTTCAGGACAGTTCCGACGAGCTGACGGTAGACGTGGGGTTCCTTCCAGGCCAGGACGGCAAGCCGGTGGTGTACGTCGCGCCGACCTGGTCGGGGGATCCGGAGGTGGGGAACGCCGAGAACGGGCCGGTACACACACTGGCCAGACTCGGTACACCCGTGCTCGCCGAGGTCGGACCGGTCGCCCGTTCCGCGACGCTGGCAGCGACGGACGCCATGTTCCCACCCGGACGCATGGGCGCGATCCGCACACGGACCGTCCAGAGCGTCACGGGCTCCGTCGCGACCGTCCTGGACCGAGCCGCCCGGGAGTTCACCTCGCCGTTCTCCGCGATCGTGTGGCACCAGTTCCACGGTGCAGCCACCCGCCCGCCTCTCGGCTCCACGGCTTTCGGCCGACGCGAACCACACCTCATGGTCGAGCTGATCTCCATGTGGGAGAACGGCGAGAACAAGGAACACGCGGGCAGCGGCGACGGCAGGTCCTCGCACCTGCGCTGGCTGGAAGAGACTCACGCAGCCCTCGAACCGTTCTCCCTGCCGGGTGGCTACGTGAACTTCCTGGGGCCGGAGACTCCCGACCAGGTGGCGAACTCCTACGGGCCGAACACCGAACGCCTGCTCGCCGTGAAGTCCGCGGTCGACCCGGACTCCGTCTTCTCCGCCACACCGCTCCCCGCATCCACCGCAGACGCCGGAGCCCCGCGCGTGTGAGGCGAAGGAGAGATCGCCGCCCTGGTCGACGGCAGCGACTCCTCATCCCCGCCTCCTGCTGATCAACGCCGGAGCCCGCCGGAGCCCCACCCCGGGCCCCGGCACGCACACAGCGGCCGCACGCCCTTCCAGGGCTGCGCGCCGCGCAGGACCGGAGCACGACAGGGGCCGCGAGCGGAAGTTGCGGCGCAAGGGACGCCTCGCTCGACCGAGCGGGTAAGCCGTGTCCTGAGCTGGGACAGCTCGCGGCCCTGCGACCTGCGCATCAGTGGCGCAGACGGGCGGTGCCCGATTCGCACAGGATTCCGAGTTCATCCCACATGAGAAACCCCAGGTCGGAAACTCGACCTGGGGTTCAGCGGAGCCGCTTTCGGGATTCGAACCCGAGACCCACGCATTACGAGGGCCTGCAAGATCGTGACGGGTGAGGATCGGTGATCATGCTCGGTCCGGGATTGCCTGGTCAGAGACTTGTTGGCCTCGCCAACGTGACGCGCAATCCAACGGGTGCTACTCCGTCCGCTCACGCAGAGTGGTTCGGACCCAGATAGCGTCTGCCCGGACTACGCCCTACTCAAGGATGTCCAGCGGAGCCAGTCCGTCCACGATCTTCATCGTTTCCAGGCCGACCGTCACGATCCGCTTGAGAAGGTCGATGATGTAGCGCGGGCCGTCGGACCGGTAGTCGGGATCGTTGGTGAGGCGCTGAGCTTGGGCAGGCCCGCCGGCCCCGTCGAGACCAGTCCCGCCTCACCCCGCTCGGCCCACTCGCGCCGCCAGCGCTGCACCGAGCGCACATGCACCCGGAGCACCTTCGCCCCCTCAGCGTTGTCGCTGCCCGCCGCGAACATCTCGCCCGCATCCAGACGGACCTGCTCGCGAAACGCCCTCCGCTCGGCAGTCAGCCCGCCACCCTGCGCATACCTCATGACCGTGATGTACCGCGACGATCACGACCTGTCAGCACCCCACGACATCACGCATGACAAGTCACCAGTGGACATCGCCGACCGGTTGCGTCAGCAAGCAGATGAAGAAGAATGGTCCTTTTTTCTAACCCTTCGAGATGCGAAGCCAGTTGAGCGCGTCCGAACTGTCAGATGAGATTGCGAAGGCCCGGCCTCTCATGGTGAGGCGTCACCGCGTCGGTAGCAGTCCGTCGACGGGGGCGGTGCTCAACTGCTCGACGCCGCGAAGAAATCGCGTGTTCTCGACAGGGCGACATCGGCGGCACGGAACCGCAGCGACGATCCGTCGGAGGAGGCGGACAGCTGGACCGTGCCGTCGGGCGCTCTTTCGACGTGGACGTCCTTCTGTGCCGGGGCGCCCCAGCCCCGCACGCGCACATCCCGTACGTCATGGAAGCGGAGAAAGAACTCGAAGCCCTCGGTGCCGTGCACGCGGGAGAATCCGAGGGTGGCGGATCGGCCTCGTTCGTCGAAGTGGACGTAGAAGAGGTCGCTGTTGCTCAGGACGTCGTGCGTGCACAGTTCCGGGAGTTCCGGGCTGCTTTCAGCAGCACCCTCAGAGGCTTTCATAGAAGGTCTTCTCACTCGGGTCGGGAACTGTGGTGCGGAGCCTGGCGTCGAGTCTGCTGAGGAATTGGTGAGGCCCACTGTCAGCGGATTCCGGACCGGCCCGGAATCCGCTGATGTGGCCGACGAGCACATCGGTACTGCCGGTGAAGCGGAGGAATTCGGGCTCACCGTCGCGCGACACCGCGACGCGCATCCGGTGCCTGCTCCCGCTGAGCACCGCCAGTTCGAAAGCCACGAGCGGTCCGGGCTCCCAGGCGTCCATTTCCAGATCCTCCACGGCGAGGAACTGCAGCTGCCCCTGCACCGTGTCGATGCCCGCGGATGCCCATCCCTCCGGCAGCGTCAAGGGCGGAGCGGGCAGGTCCAGCCGAAGCGTCACGGTGGGGCCGTGCCAGTCGAGGTGGACGGACCGGAGTCTGACGGAGCTCAGGTCCAGGGGAGCCGGGCCGTAGAGCGAGGCGAGAACCTCGCTGTTTCGGGGGGAGAGCTCAGCGGTCATAGTAATAGTGTTCCTCACACCCGGGGACCTGACCATTCCGGGTGTTGTCGAATGGGCGCACATGGACATGTGCGGGCTGATATCCGGGCTCTCCCGGCTTCTGATGGCCGAACCAGTGGTCCTGGTAGACGATCAGGTCATCCCCATTGGGGTGTTCGTACACTTCCTCACGGTAGTAGATCGGCTGGTGGTTCTCGTCCAGCAACTGCTTTCCGCCCTGCCATTCCGGACTGGTGGCGCGGACATGCGTTCTGACTTCGAGAGGAGGAGTTCCCTCGGGAATTCCGGCGTCTCGAAGAGCATCCCGTTTCGCGCCCTCCAGGTCCCGGCCGACCGGTTTGTCCCGAAGATAGTCGTCCGGGGCCAGGCCCAGCGGGTCGCATGACGTGGTCGGGGTGGCGACATACGTCGCGGCGTTGGGCGCGGGAGCAAGGCCGAGCGGGTCCGTGCTGAGATAGCGGGCCGTCTCCGGGTCGTAGTGCCGGAAGTAGTTGTAGTGAAGTCCGGTCTCGGGGTCGAAGTACTGGCCGGGGAAGCGCAGCGGCGTGTAGGCGGTCGCGCCGGTGTTCCAGCTCGTCGTGCCCCAGAGTGTCGTTCGCGTGCGCCAGGCGATCTCACCTTGTTCGTCGATGAGTTCGCGCGGGGTGCCGACGAGGTCGGTGACCATGGCGAAGAAGCGGGAGTCGATCTCCGTCTGGGGGGCGTCGGCCGCGGTGACGCGTTCGGTCTGGGTGATGGGGTGCAGGCCGCGGTGGTCCCAGGTGAGGGTGATCGGGTTCGGTACGTCCGTCGAGGCGTGTGTCTGCTCGCACAGAGTCCGACCGTCCCAGGTGAACGTGGTGCGTTCGCCGACCGAGGTGCCGTCCGGGGCCATGCGGAGTTTGGCCGTACGGCGGCCGAGGGCGTCGTAGGTGTAGCGCCACAGGGTGCCGTCGGGGGTGGTGACCTGGGCGAGGCGGTCTTCCGCGTCCCAGGCGTAGCGCCAGGTGTCGGGCTTGTGGGAGAGGCGGGTCTTCTGGCGGAGGGTGACGCGGCCGAGGGCGTCGTGTTCGTAGCGGACGTGGCCTGCGCGGGTGATGCGAGTGCCGGTGTAGACGCGGTCGCCGGTGGCTTCGTGGCCGGGGTGGGTGGCCGGCCACGAGGCTGCTGTCTGGTTGCCTGCCGCGTCGTAGGCGTACGACTCGGACCAGTTCGTGGCGTGGACGGCGGTGACGCGGCCTGCCGGGTCGAGAGTGAAGGTGCGGGGGCCGTCGAGGTGCTCGTCGAGGGCGGTGAGGTTGCCGTCGGCTCGGTAGCTGTAGGCCCGGCGTTGGAGGATCTCGCCGTCCGTGGTCGCTGTCTGGGTGGCCAGGCGGCCCATCGGATCGTAGGTGTTGGTGAGGGCGAGGAAGTCGCCTACCCCCCGCGTGAGTTCGCGGCCCGCGTCGTCGTAGGCGATGTCGACGGGGCGGCCGGAGACGACCAGGTCCGTGCGGCGGCCCGCGGCGTCGTACGACCAGGTGGTGCGCGCGCCGGTGGGGGTGGTGCGGCCGGTGCGGCGGCCCAGTTCGTCGTGGTCGTACCTGAGGGTGCGGCCGTCGACCGTCTCCGTACGGACGCGGCCGTACTGGTCGCGGAGGACGGTCAGGCGGGTGCCGTCGGGGCCGACCGCTTCCGCGAGCTGGTCCGAAAGGTCGTACGCGAAGGTGCTCACGCGGCCTGCCGCGTCCTTGCGGAGGGTGCGGCCCAGCGCGTCGCGCTCGTACGTCGTCGTCTCGTCGAGTGCGTTCGTCCGGGAGACGAGATGGCCCGCGGGGTCGAAGACGTACGCGAGGGTGCGGCCGTCGAAGTCGGTCTCGGACCTGAGGTGTCCGGCCGGGTCGTAGGCGTAGTCCCAGGTGAGGCCCTGCGGGTTGGTGACGCGAGTGAGGCGGAGTTCGGCGTCGTGGGTGAACTCGTGCCGGACGCCGTCGGGGGTGGTGCGGGCGGCGAGGAGGTCGAAGTGGGTGTACTCGAAGCGGGTGGTGCCGCCGGCGGGGTCGGTGTGCGTGGTGCAGTTGCCTTCGCCGTCGTAGGTCCAGGTCTCGCTGGTGCCGTCGGGTGCGGTGCGGCGGGCGAGTCGGCCCTCGACGGTCCATTCGAGGCGGGTGGTGAGGCCGGTGGGGTCGGTCATGGCGACCGGGCGGCCGAACGCGTCGCGTGCGTAGCGGGTGACGGCGCCGAGCGGGTCGGTGATCTCGACCGGGAGACCCGCGCGGTCGCATCGGACCGTGGTCACCTGGCCGAGCGGATCGGTGACCGAGGTGAGGCGGCCCGCCGCGTCGTGGGTGAAGTGCGTCGTGTGGCCGGTGGGGGTGGTGCTGCCGAGGCGGTTGCCGCGGTCGTCGTAGGTGTGGCGCGTGGTGTTGCCGTCCGTGCCGCGGATACGGGTGAGGCGGTCGAAGTCGCCGTACTCCGCCGTCACTTCGCGGCCGTCGGCGCGGGTCACGGAGACGACGTTGCCCGTGTCGTCGTACCCGCACGCGGTGGTGTGCCCCAGCGGATCGGTACGTGTCAGCACCCGTCCGAACCGGTCCCGAGTGAACCGGGTGACATGCCCCAGCGGGTCCGTCTCGGCAATCACCTGGTTCGCGGCGTCGATCAGATAGCCGCGGGTATGGCCCTCGCCCGTCGTCGCCGTCGTGACGCGGTGGCCGGTCGCCGGGTCCCGTTCGCCGTACGTGAGGCGGAGCGTCATGTGGCCCGCTTCGCCGCCCTCGGCGAAGCAGCGGTCTTGGTCGTCGTACGCGTAGGTGTACGAGCGGTCGTTGGTGTCGGTCCAGGAGGTGACGCGACCGCGGTCGTCGTACGTGAACGTCAGCGGCAGGCCCGAGGAGTTGACGACCCGGGTCAGGTCGCCGTTCTCGGAATAGGCGTAGCGCTTGATCTCCTGGTCGGTGCCGTCGGGGGCGGCTCCGGCCAGGGACAGGGTGGTGACGCGGTCGGCCTCGACGGTGAGGGTGAGGCGGTGGCCACCGGAGGAGGTGACGGCGAGGGGGGTGCCTTCCGGGGTGTGCTCGAAGGTGATCCAGTTGCCGTTGCGGTCGTCGATCTGCGCCAGGAGGGACCGGTCGGCGCCCTGGTCGGTGAAGTGCCAGGTGCGGCCCGTGTGCGGGTCTGTGACCGTGTAGCCCTCGTCGACGCGGTCCAGCGGCCAGCGGCGGCTGCCGACGGTCGGGAGGGTCGGGACGCCGGGCGCGGGGTGCGGGTAAGTGAGGAGCAGGCCGTCCTCGGTGACGAAGATGACGCCCTCGGCGTCGATCTCCAGGCGCTGGTCGAGGGTCGAGGTCCAGGAAGGGCCGAACCAGTGGCCGAGCCGCGAGCCCGATTCCAGGCGGCGGGTGAAGACCAGCGGGAGCGTGCCGGGCAGCGTGACGTCGGTCTGCGGCAGGTACATCGTGCCGGTGACCAGGTCGACCGGGTCGCTGGGGTCGTTCTCGACCTTCTCGCGCGGGTGCTCCGGGTGCGGCTCCTTCGTGGCCGCCTTGCGCGCGACGTTCTCGCCCTCGCGGATCGCCGCCCGCTCGGTGCTCCGCACCCCCAGCCGGACCCCGCTGCGGGCGAGACCGGCGCCCTTCGTCCCGATCAGCTCGGGGATGAGGCGGCCGACGAACTCGGAGGGGTCCTTCTTGAAGCCGTCGACGGCAGCGGTGACAACGCGTTCCGGGTGGGCGGCGGTGGAGACGAGGCCGGAGAGCGTCATGGAGACGTTCTGCGCGTAGGCGGCGGGGTGAGTGAGGTTGTAGGGGTCGGTGGGGTTGAGGCCGCGGGCGAAGTTCACCAGGCCCGCGGTGCCCTTGAGCGCACCGCCGACCACGTGGGTGAGTTCGGTGTCGTACGCCTGGTAGCCGTCGACGATGTCGTTGCCGAGGCGGTCGAGCGGCGGGGGTTCGGCCGGGGCGTGGGCGAGGGCCGCCTTCACCTTGCCCTGGGCGTCGGCGGCGGCGGTGTTGCGCTGCTTGCGGGCCTCGACGAGCGTGTCGTACGCCTTCTTGATGTCGGCCTTGCCGGGGTCGTGGAACGGCTCGGGCCGGGGGCCGGGGTCCTCGTCAGCCTTGATCTTCGCGTTGTAGGCGTCGACCTTCTTGTTGTACGCGTCGGCCGCATCGGCCGAGGACTTCTTGCCCTTCTTGTAGAGCTCGACGGCCTCCTTGGCCTTGCCCTGCGCCCAGGTGACCGTGTCGGCGTAGGCGTCGAGGGCGCCGCTCGCCTTCTCGCAGGCGTCGGCGGCGTGGGCCCACTTCGTGGGGTGCACGCCGAACTTCTCGCGGAACGCGTCGCCGCCCTCGCCGACCCAGCCGGAGGAGTCGACCTTGCGCATGCCGGAGCTGACGTGGTCGAACGCGGTGTGGAAGTCCTTGAGGTGCTTCGCGGCCTCGCGGATCTTGTCCGGGCTGCCGTGGACGAGCTCGTCGGCTTCCTCGGTCTGGTCGAGCTGCTGCTCACCGGGGGTGGCGCCGAGGTCGGAGGCGACGTCGTCTCCCCAGTCCTCGACGGCGTCGGCGGCGCCGTGCGCGCCGACGTGATCGAGGCCGTCACCGATCTTGTCCGTGGTCCAGTCGACGCCCTCGCCGACGAGTTTCTTCCCGGCGTCGACGCCGTCCTCGAGCTTGCCCAGACCGGCGTTGGCCTTGTCCTTGAGGTCGTCCAGAAGTCCCACGGCTACTCGCCCCCGCCGTACGACGCCGACGGCACCGGGCCGCTCATCACCGCGTGGTCGTCGAGGCGTGACCTCGGTATGTTCCGCGACTGGTCCGCCGCACCCCCGTGCTCAGTCATGCGAGACATCATGGCCGCACTGCTCCGTGAACTGCAACGCGCCTACGCCACAACCCCGTTCACGAGAACCAGACCCGGGCACGCCGTCACCGACAGGTCACCCGAAACAACAAACCCCAGGTCACGGTTTAGGTGACCTGGGATTTGGTTGAGCCGCTTTCGGGATTCGAACCCGAGACCTACGCATTACGAGTGCGTTGCTCTGGCCATCTGAGCTAAAGCGGCGTGTTGGACGCACCGGGGTGCGATCGGCAACGTCGGTAAGTCTACACAGGTTCGAGGGGTGGTTCGTACCGGGCCCCGGCTCACGGGGCCCGGTACGGCCGGGGTCAGGTGCAGCGTTTGCCGGGGGCCGGCGCGGTGCCGTGGAGGAGGTAGGCGTTGATCGCGGTGTCGACGCAGGTGCTGCCGCGGCCGTAGGCGGTGTGGCCGTCGCCCTCGTAGGTCAGGAGGCGGGCCGAGGAGAGCTGGCGGGACAGGGACTGGGCCCAGCGGTAGGGGGTCGCCGGGTCGCGGGTGGTACCGACGACCACGAGGGGCGCCGCCCCCCTCGCCTCGATGCGGTGCGGTTCGCCCGTGGCCCTGACCGGCCAGTACGTGCAGTTCAGCGAGGACCAGGCGAGGTTCGGGCCGAACACCGGGGAGGCCTTCTCGAACTGCGGCAGCGCCCGCTCCACCTGCTCCGGGCTCTCGAAGGCCGGGGGCAGGTCGAGGCAGTTCACGGCAGCGTTGGCCATCATCAGGTTGCTGTAGTGGCCGCGGGCGTCACGCTCGTAGTAGCTGTCCGACAGGGCCAGCAGGCCCGCGCCGTCGTTCTCCTCCATCGCGGAGTGCAGCGCCTCGCGGAGCTGTTCCCAGGTGCTCTGGTCGTACATCGCAGCGACCACGCCGATGGTCGCCAGCGACTCGGTCAGGCGGCGGCCGTCCGCGTCGCCGGCCGGGATCGGGTGGGCGTCGAGCGCCCGGAAGAACTTCTTCAGCCGGTCGCCGACCTGCGCGGGGGTGGCGTCCTTGCTGTTCACCGGGCAGTCGGCATGCTTGACGCAGTCCGCCGAGAACGCCTGGAACGCCGTCTCGAAGCCCGCCGTCTGGTCCAGGTTGGTCTGCCGGGCGTCGAGAGAGGGGTCCATCGCGCCGTCCAGCACCAGCCGGCCGGTGCGGTGCGGGAACAGCCCGGCGTAGGTCGCGCCGAGGAACGTGCCGTAGGACGCGCCCACGTAGTTCAGCTTCCGGTCGCCGAGCAGTTCACGCAGGACGTCCATGTCGCGGGCCGCCTCGACGGTGGAGACGTGCCGCAGCAGCCTGGCGGAGTGCTCCCCGCAGGCCTCGGCGAACTTCCGGTCGGCGGCGGCCAGGGCGTCCGTCTCCCTGGCGTCGTCCGGCGTCGTGTCCGTCTGGGTGAAGGCGTCCATCTGGCGGCCGTCGAGGCACTTCACGGGCTCGCTGCGCCCCACCCCGCGCGGGTCGACGGCGACCATGTCGTAGCGGGCGCGGACCTCCGCCGGGTAGCCGATGCCCGCGAAACTCTGCAGGTAGCCGAGCGCGGAGCCGCCCGGACCGCCCGGGTTCACCAGCAGGGAGCCGAGCGGCCTGCCCTTGCCGGTGGCCTTCTTGCGGGCGACGGCCAGCTTGATGTCGCCGGAAGCAGGCCTGTCGTAGTCGAGCGGCACCTTCATCGTGGCGCACTCGAAACCGGGGGCGCCGCACTCCCGCCAGTCCAGCTTCTGCGCGTAGTACGGCGACAGCGCCGACGGGGTCGACATCGGCAGCGCGGCCAGCGCCGCCCCCACCGTGCCGTCCGCCCCCGTACCGCCCGCGCCGCAGCCGGACACGAACAGCGCGGACGCCGCGAGCAGGGCCGCCGCCACCCGGGCCGTGGCACGGGAGGCGGCCGGCGGCCGGGACGGACGGCGCGCCAGGAGCGGCCGGGCGGGCGGGGGCGACGGGAAGGGCCTGGTGTCCATCAGGCGAGCGTAACGCTGCGCGACGCTCCGCGTGCTCTGCGTGCAGGTTGTGGCGTCACCCCGCGCGCAGGGCCATCGTCATCGCCTCCACCGCCAGCAGCGGGGCCACGTTGCGGTCCAGCGCGTCGCGGCAGGCGGCGATGGCCTCGATACGGCGCAGGGTGGACTCCGGGGAGGCCGCCCCGGCGATGCGCTGGAGGGCGTCCTCCGCGTCCTCGTTGGCGATGGCCACCCGGGAGCCGAGCTGGAGCGCGAGGACGTCGCGGTAGAAGCCGGTGAGGTCCCCCAGGGCGACGTCGAGGCTGTCCCGCTGGGTGCGGGTGCGGCGCCGCTTCTGCATGTCCTCCAGGTCCTTCATCACACCGGCCGTGCCGCGCGGCAGCCGTCCGCCCTGCGCGGCACCGAGCGCGGCCTTCAGCTCGTCGGCCTCCTTGCCGTCCATCTCCTCGGCCAGCTGCTTGGCGTCCTCGGCGGCGGCGTCGACCAGTTCCTGAGCGGCCTTGAGGCAGCCGCCGACCTCCTCGATGCGCAGCGGCAGCTTCAGGACCGAGGCACGGCGACGACGGGCCTCCGGGTCGGTGGCCAGACGCCGGGCGCGGTCGACGTGCCCCTGGGTGGCGCGGGCGGCGGCCGCGGCGACGTCGGGCTCGACGCCGTCGCGGCGCACCAGCATGTCGGCGACGGCCGCGACCGGCGGGGTGCGCAGGTTCAGGTGGCGGCAGCGGGAGCGGATGGTCGGCAGCACGTCCTCGATGGAGGGCGCGCACAGCAGCCACACCGTGCGCGGGGCGGGCTCCTCGACGGCCTTGAGGACGGCGTTGGCCGACTTCTCGTTCAGCCGCTCGGCGTCCTCGACCAGGATGATCTGCCAGCGGCCGTTCGCCGGGCTGGTGTACGACTTGCGGACCGTGTCCCGCATGTCCTTGACCAGGATCTCCGCGCCGACGGCCGCGACCGGGGACACGTCCGCGTGGGTGCCGAGCAGCGCGGTGTGGCAGCCGTCGCAGAAGCCGCAGCCGGGGGTGCCGCCGAGGGCGCGGTCGGGGCTCACGCACTGGAGGGCGGCCGCGAAGGCGCGCGCCGCCTGGTTGCGGCCCGCGCCGGGCGGACCGGTGAACAGCCAGGCGTGGGTCATCTTCGACGCCTCGGGCGGCGGCTGGTCGGCCGTGGCGGCCGCGACGAGCGCGTCGGCGTCCCGCGCGGCCGCCTCCAGCGCCGCGCTCACCTTCTCCTGCCCGACGAGGTCGTCCCAGACGCTCATGGCTCACGCCGCCCTTTCCGTCACTTCATGTTCCGCCGTCCATTGTGCGGGGGGCCACCGACAGTGCCGTCCGCACGGCGAAGGGCGGCACCCTCCGCGGCGCCGAAGCGCCCGGTGGACACCGCCCCTGGTCCGTCCGGTCAGCCGCGCCGGCCCCGGCCGCGCCGGCCGCCGTCGTCGTGCCGGTCACGCTCGTCGTGCTCGTCGTATGACCCGAGGAGCTCGTCCGCGAGCGACGGCAGATCGTCCAGCGGGGTCTCCTCGGCCCAGTCGGGGCGCGGGCGCCGGGGCGTGCCGTCGGCACCGAGCTGCGGGATCTCGCGAGTGCGGTCCTCGTCCTCACGGACGGGAGGCAGGACGGCCGTCTCCTCCGCGGGACGCACCGGCGGCAGCACGGCGGTCTCGTCGGCATCCCGGTCGGAGAACTTCGGCAGCAGCGCCGTCTCTTCCGCCGCGCCCTGCGGGGCGGACGGCTGCGGCAGCTCGGCCGTCACCTCGGACTCGGAGCCGCCGTCGCGCACCCGGCGCAGCACGGCCGTGTCGTCGCCCGCGCGGGAGGCAGGGGTCTCCGGCACGGCCCGCTCACGCTCGGACGGCTTGCGGGCCGCGGTGTCGGCCGCCGCGGCGGCCTCGGCCGCACGCCTGCGGGCCTCCTCGGCACGCAGCAGTGCGTCCTCGGCCTTGCGCTGCTTCTCCAGACGCAGGGCCTCGGCCTCGGCGCGCTGCCGGGCCTCTTCCTCGGCCTCCTTGCGACGCCGCTCCTCCTCGGCCCTGCGGCGGGCCTCCTCCTCGGCGCGGGCCTTCTCCTCGGCGAGGAGCCGCTGGCGCTCCTCCTCGGCACGGCGGTGAGCCTCCTCGGCACGCTGCCGGGCCTCCTCCTCCTGCCGCTCGGCCTCGCGGCGCTGCGCCTCCTCCAGCTCGCGGCGCTTGCGCTCCTCCTCCTCGGCACGCAGCCGGGCGAGCTGCTCGGCGCGCTCGCGGGCGACCCGCTCCTCCTCGGCCTTGCGGGCGGCCTCGGCCTCGGCCTTGCGGCGGGCCTCCTCCTCGGCCTTCTTCCGTGCCTCCTCCTGAGCCTTGATCTCGGCCTCGGAGAGCGGCAGCACGGTGTCGAGCCGGTGCCGGATCACGCTGGTGACGCCCTCGGGCTCCTGGCCCGCGTCCACCACCAGGTAGCGGCCGGGGTCGGCGGCGGCGAGGGTGAGGAAACCGGCCCGCACGCGCGCGTGGAACTCGGCCGGCTCCGACTCCAGCCGGTCGGGCGCCTCGGTGAAGCGCTCCCGCGCGACCTCCGGCGGCACGTCCAGCAGGACGGTCAGGTGGGGGACGAGACCGCCGGTGGCCCAGCGGTTGATCCGGGCGATCTCGGTCGGCGACAGATCCCGGCCCGCTCCCTGGTAGGCCACGGAGGAGTCGATGTACCGGTCCGAGATGACGACCGCGCCGCGCTCCAGGGCGGGGCGTACGACGGTGTCGACGTGCTCGGCGCGGTCGGCGGCGTACAGCAGCGCCTCCGCGCGGTGCGACAGGCCGGCCTCGGACACGTCCAGCAGGATCGAGCGGAGCCGCTTGCCCACCGGGGTGGCGCCGGGCTCGCGGGTGAGGACGACCTCGTGGCCCTTGGCGCGGATCCACTCGGCCAGGGCGTCGGCCTGGGTGGACTTGCCCGCGCCGTCGCCGCCCTCCAGGGAGATGAAGAAACCGTTCCCCGCGGGGGCGGTGACCGGGTCGTCGCCGCCGAGCAGGGCGTCCTTGATGTCCTGGCGCAGCGGGATGCCGGAGCGGTCGTCGACCTTGGCGAGGACGAGCACGGCCACCGGGAGCAGCAGCGCGCCGACCAGCATCAGGGTGAAGGAGGCGCCGCCGTGCGCGAAGACGAAGCGGCCGTTCTCCAGCCGGTGGCGGCCGATGATACCGGCGACGACCGGGGCGATCAGGGCGCCGAGCGCCATGAAGACCCGGACGACGGCGTGCAGGTGCTCGGTGATCCGCGCGCGGCGGGAGTCCTCGGTCTCCTGGTCGAGCAGGGCGTGCCCGGTGTTGGCGGCGATGCCCGCGCCGACGCCGGCCAGGGTGAGGATCAGCAGGACGGAGGTGACGTCCGGGACGAGTCCGGCGGCCAGCAGGGCGATACCGGTGAGCGCGATGGCCAGGGCGAGCAGCCGGCGCCGGGACAGCGAGGGCAGCAGCGCGGGGGCGGTACGGATGCCGACGCCGACACCACCGGTCAGGCCCAGCACCAGCAGGCCGTAGAGCACCGGGCCGCCGCCCAGGTCGGCGGCGTGCAGCACGCACACCGCGACGGCGGCGGAGATGGCCCCGGCCACGGCGGCGCAGGCGACGACCAGCAGCAGTACGGCACCCGTGCGGCCCTTGTCGACGCCGGAGCCGGAACGCGGGCGGCGCAGACCCTCCAGTGGGGAGCGCGGGCGCGGGGTGCGCGTGCCGGGCAGCTTCAGGGCGCTCAGCACCGACACCGAGGCGGCGAACAGGCCGGCCGCGACATAGGCGGCGAGGGCCGCGTGGTGCTGGTCGAACCAGGCGATGCCGGTGGCCAGCAGGTTGTTGAAGAGGGAGGCGGTGACCAGGGCGGCGGCGGCGAGCGGCAGCGCCACGAAGCCGGTGCGCAGCGACAGGCGGCGCAGCGCGTCCAGGTGGTCCGGCAGCGGCCGTACCGACGCGCCCTCGGGGGGCGGGGCGGGCAGCAGCGCGGGGGCCGCGCTCTCCCGGCACACCGTCCACAGCCGCTCGGCGACGCCGGTGACGAAGGCGGTGGCCAGCAGGACGGTCAGGGCGTTGCCCGGTGTCCAGTCGATCCACAGGGGCGCCACGATCAGCAGCGCGGCCCGCACCCCGTCGGCGCCGACCATGGTCCAGCGCCGGTCGAGCGGGCCTTCCGGGGCGGTGAGCGTGGTCAGCGGGCCGAGCAGGACGGCGCCGAAGAGCACGGTGGCCAGGAGGCGGGCCCCGAAGACCGTCGCCACCGCGAACGCCGCGCCCCGGTAGCCCCCGCCGAAGGAGCCCTGGGTGACGGCCGCCTGGAGGACGAGCACCACCAGCACGAGCAGCGCGAGGGCGTCACCGACGCCGCTCACGAGCTGCGCGCTCCAGAGGCGGCGCAGGTCGGGTCGGCGCAGCAGTGAACGGACGGCGCGCTCGCGGGAATCCGCGACGAGTGCGTCGTCCGGTGCTGGATTGGGGGCCGTTGGCTGCTCGGCTCGCGTCATGCGTTCAGCCTATCCGCAGCCACCCACCCCCATGCCCCCTCGTCCCCGCCCCTTCCCCGACCCCTCACTCCTTGATTCCTCGAGGGGCGCACGCCGGAGCGCGGAACACCCCGGTACCGATGCCGGTACCGGGGTGTTCGCACATGCGGAAGCGAGGGGGGATCAGTCCTCCGGGCCGGCGCCCGTCGCCTTGGCCGCCGCGGTCTTCGTGGCGGTCGTCTTCTTCGCCGTGGTCTTCTTGGCTGCCGCCGTCGTCTTCTTGGCCGCCGTCTTCTTGGCGGCGGTCTTCTTGGCGGCGGTCTTCTTCGCCGGCGCCGTCTTCTTGGCCGTGGCCTTCTTCGCCGTCTTCTTGGCGGGCCCCTTCGCCCGCTTCTCGGCGAGCAGCTCGAAGCCGCGCTCGGGGGTGATCTCCTCCACACTGTCGCCGGAGCGCAGCGTGGCGTTGGTCTCCCCGTCGGTCACGTACGGACCGAAGCGGCCGTCCTTGACCACGACCGGCTTGCCGGAGACCGGGTCCTCGCCCAGTTCCTTCAGCGGCGGCTTGGCGGCCGCCCGGCCACGCTGCTTGGGCTGGGCGTAGATCGCCAGCGCCTCCTCCAGCGTGATCGTGAAGAGCTGCTCCTCCGCCGTGAGCGAGCGCGAGTCCGTGCCCTTCTTCAGGTACGGGCCGTAGCGTCCGTTCTGCGCGGTGATCTCCACGCCCTCGGCGTCGGTGCCGACCACGCGGGGCAGCGACATCAGCTTCAGGGCGTCCTCGAGCGTGACCGTGTCGAGCGCCATGGACTTGAAGAGGGAGGCCGTGCGCGGCTTGACCGCGTTCTTGCCGGTCTTCGGGGTGCCCTCGGGGAGCACCTCGGTGACGTAGGGGCCGTAGCGGCCGTCCTTGGCGACGATCTGGTGGCCGCTGACCGGGTCGGTGCCCAGCTCGAAGTCGCCGCTGGGCTTGGCCAGCAGTTCCTCGGCCAGCTCGACGGTGAGCTCGTCCGGCGCCAGGTCCTCGGGGACGTCGGCGCGCTGGTGCTGCTCGGTGTCCTTCTCGCCCCGCTCGATGTACGGGCCGTAGCGGCCGACGCGCAGCACGATGCCGTCGCCGACCGGGAAGGAGGAGACCTCGCGGGCGTCGATCGCGCCCAGATCGGTGACCAGTTCCTTCAGGCCGCCGAGGTGGTCGCCGTCGCCGTTGCCCGCGTCCGCCGCGGCACCGGTGTCCAGTCCCTCGCCGAAGTAGAAGCGCTTGAGCCACGGCACGGACTGGGCCTCGCCGCGCGCGATGCGGTCGAGGTCGTCCTCCATGCGTGCGGTGAAGTCGTAGTCGACGAGCCGGCCGAAGTGCTTCTCCAGCAGGTTGACCACGGCGAAGGACAGGAAGGACGGCACCAGGGCCGTGCCCTTCTTGAAGACGTAGCCGCGGTCCAGGATCGTGCCGATGATCGACGCGTAGGTCGACGGACGGCCGATCTCGCGCTCCTCCAGCTCCTTGACCAGCGATGCCTCGGTGTAGCGGGCCGGGGCCTTGGTGGCGTGGCCGTCGACCGTGATCTCGTCGGCGGCCAGCGGGTCGCCCTCGGAGACCTGGGGCAGCCGGCGCTCGCGGTCGTCCAGCTCGGCGTTCGGGTCGTCGGCGCCCTCGACGTACGCCTTCAGGAAGCCGTGGAAGGTGATCGTCTTGCCGGAGGCGCTGAACTCGACGTCCCGGCCGTCGGCGGCGGTGCCGCCGATCTTGACGGTCACGCTGTTGCCGGTCGCGTCCTTCATCTGGGAGGCGACGGTGCGCTTCCAGATCAGCTCGTACAGCTTGAACTGGTCGCCGGTCAGGCCGGTCTCGGCGGGGGTGCGGAAGCGGTCGCCGGAGGGGCGGATCGCCTCGTGCGCCTCCTGCGCGTTCTTGACCTTGCCCGCGTAGGAGCGCGGCTGCGGCGGGAGGTAGTCGGCGCCGTACAACTGCGTGACCTGGGCGCGGGCGGCACCGATGGCCGTCTCGCTCAGGGTCGTGGAGTCGGTGCGCATGTACGTGATGTAGCCGTTCTCGTACAGCTTCTGGGCGACCTGCATGGTCGCCTTCGCGCCGAAGCCCAGCTTGCGGCTGGCCTCCTGCTGGAGGGTCGTCGTACGGAACGGGGCGTACGGCGAACGGCGGTACGGCTTGGACTCCACCGAGCGCACGGAGAACCGGGTGGTCTCCAGGGCGGCGGCGAGGGCGCGGGCGCCCGGCTCGTCGAGGTGGAGGGTGTTGGCGCTCTTGAGCCGGCCCAGCGAGTCGAAGTCGCGGCCCTGGGCGATGCGCCGGCCGTCGACGCTCTGGAGGCGGGCGACCAGCGAGGACGGGTCCGAGGCGTCACCCGCGCGGCCGGTGGCGAAGGTACCGGTCAGGTCCCAGTACCCGGCGGAGCGGAAGGCGATGCGCTCGCGCTCGCGCTCGACGATCAGCCGGGTGGCGACGGACTGGACGCGGCCCGCCGACAGCTTCGGCATGACCTTCTTCCACAGGACCGGCGAGACCTCGTAGCCGTAGAGGCGGTCGAGGATGCGGCGGGTCTCCTGGGCGTCGACCAGTTTCTTGTTCAGCTCGCGGGGGTTGGCGACGGCCTCGCGGATCGCGTCCTTGGTGATCTCGTGGAAGACCATCCGCTTCACGGGGATCTTCGGCTTGAGGACCTCCTGGAGGTGCCAGGCGATGGCCTCGCCCTCGCGGTCCTCATCGGTGGCGAGGAAGAGCTCGTCGGAGTCCTTCATCAGGTCCCGGAGCTTCTTCACCTGCGCCTTCTTGTCCGCGTTGATGACATAGATCGGCGCGAAGTCGTGTTCCACGTCCACACCGAGGCGGCGGACCTCACCGGTGTACTTCTCCGGCACCTCGGCGGCGCCGCTGGGAAGGTCCCGGATGTGCCCGACGCTCGCCTCGACTACGTATCCGGGGCCGAGGTAGCCCTTGATCGTCTTCGCCTTGGCAGGCGACTCGACGATGACGAGTCGGCGGCCGCCCTGTGCGGTCTCGCTGGTCGGGGACAACTTCGCTCTTCTCTCCGGTCGGCGCTGGGGTCCTCCCCCGGGCGCTCGTCCCTGGGGTCGCGGCGTGCGGTGGCTGGTGTGACGCTGCGGAGTGTGACGGTACATCCCGCCCCCGTGTCAAACGGGAAAAGCCCACAACGGCCACTCGAACGGTAACCCGACTACCGCCATTCCTGCCGCCCGGAGTACCCGCCGAGCGCCCTCCCCACGCGCGGAGCCCCCTGCTCCGGCCGCCGCCGCGCCGAGCGGGCCGACCGGGTCAGGGACGCGTCAGGCAGTACGCGGCCAGCCCCAGCGAGACGAGCGCGACGGCACCCGCGCACACCGCCGATGCGACCCGGTTCACACCGACGGCGACCGGTTCGGCGCGCCGCACCCGCGCCCCGGTCCACACCATCAAAGCCCCTCCGAACAGCGCGAACACCGCTCCCGCGAACACCGCCGGCACGCTCTCCATGATCAGTCCGCCCCTCCCGCGCGCCCGGCGCGGTCCGCAACTCTCCAGCGCGGGGAGGCTGCCACGCCCGGTGGACGGCGGGGCGACTCCGGGATGAACGGGAGGGGCCGCCTCCCTCGTCCACCGAGCGGCACACATCACTTTCCGGCCCTTTTGCCGTTCCGCTCCGTGGCCCCGGCATACGACGATGATCCAACCGCCCGTCCACCGACCCGGCTACGGCGGGTACGACAACCGGATCAGCCGACGTGTCCCGCCGGCGCGGCTCGGCCGACCGGTTCCAGGAAGCCCTGCTCCACCAGCAGCCGGATCTGCGCGGGCGTCCGGTCGCGCAGCACCACGGGGTCCTCGCCGACGAGCTGGGCGATGGCGTCCAGGATGACGCCCGCGCTCAGCGAGCCGTCGCAGACGCCCGCGAATCCCGCGCCGATGGTGTCCACCTTCGTGGCCCGGCGCATGCCCCGGTGCTGACGGAGCACCACATGCTCGGGGTCCTCTGCGCCGGGCAGGCCGACCTGCTCCTGCACGACCTCGGCGGCGAGCTTGAAGTGCCCTTCCAGCAGGGCCGCGTCGTCGTGGGCGCGCAGATGGTCGACGCGCTCGAAGTGGTCCCGGATGGTGTCGCCGAGCGGCTGCTCGACCGGGTGCGGCCACTCCTCCACGGTGACGGAGGGCTCGGCCGCGCCGGTGCGGCGCAGGGTGATCCAGCCGAAGCCGACGGCCCTCACCTTGCGCGCCTCGAACTCGTCCAGCCACGCGTCGTAGCGCGACTGGTACTCCGCGCGGTCCTCGCGGTGGTCGCCGGCGTCCCTGAGCCACAGCTCGGCGTACTGCGTGACGTCCTGGACCTCGCGCTGCACGATCCACGCGTCGCAGCCGCGCGGCACCCAGGAGCGCACCCGGTCCTGCCAGTCCTCCCCCTCCACGTGCTGCCAGTTGGCGAGGAACTGCGCGAACCCGCCCTCGTTCAGCCTCTCCCCCGCCTGCTGGACGAGCGAGCGGCACAGATCGTCCCCGCCCATGCCGCCGTCGCGGTAGGTGAGCCGGGCACCGGGCGAGATGACGAAGGGCGGGTTGGAGACGATCAGGTCGAACGTCTCGTCGTCCTTGACCGGTTCGAACAGCGAGCCCTCGCGCAGGGACGCGGCGGGCGCGCCGGAGAGGGCCAGGGTGAGCGCGGTGATGTGCAGAGCGCGCGGGTTGAGATCGGTGGCGGTGACCCGGGTCGCGTGCTGGGCGGCGTGCAGCGCCTGGATGCCGGAGCCGGTGCCGAGGTCGAGCGCGGCGGCCACGGGGGTGCGCACGGTGATGCCGGCCAGGGTGGTGGAGGCACCGCCGACGCCGAGGACCACGTCCTCCTCACGGCTGCCGATGCCGCCCGCCCCGCCGACCGCGCAGCCGAGGTCGGACACGATGAACCAGTCCTCGCCGTCGGGTCCGCCGTACGGCCGTACGTCGACGGTGGCGGCCAGCTCGTCGCCGCCGACGGGCGCGAGCCATCCGGCGGCCACCGCGTCCTCGACCGGCAGTACGTCCGTCAGGCGGGCGCGGGGCACCGGCTGCTGGAGCAGGAACAGCCGCACCAGGGCCTCCAGCGGCGTGTCGCCGCGGGTCGCGCGCAGGGCGGGCACGGTCTCGCTGCGGGCGAGCGCCGCGTAGGCGGGGGCGCCGAGCAGGTCGAGCAGGCCGTCCGCGGTGAAGGAGGCGGACAGCAGGGCGTCGCGCAGGCGGGCGGCCGCCTCGGGCCGGTCGGCGGCGGGCAGGGGGGCGGAGCCGGAGTCAGTCACGCCCCCATTGTGGCCCGCCGCACCGTCCCCGGTCCGCCGCGCCGGTCGCGCGCGGGCGCCTTCAGCTCTTGGCGGCGGGCGGCGCCGAGGCGGAGACCTTGCAGCTCGGCTGCTCGGCGATGGCCTCCTTGACGTCCCCCTGCTCCAGGCGCTTCAGCGCCTCGGTGCCGCTGCTGCTCTGGCGGCCGATCTCCTTGGTCTGGTCGGCGACCTCGTGCAGGCCCTTGGCGAACTTGCCCTGGTCCTTGGTGTCCAGGCCGTCGACCTTCTTCTTCAGGTCGCCGTAGGAGCCGGCCAGGCTGTTGAGGTTCGTCACGGCGTCCCGCTGCCGCTTGGCCCCGCCATCGACCCCGGGGGGAGCACCGGCGCCGTCGATGGCGGTGGCGATGGCCTTGTAGCCGTCGGACATGTCCTGGAACGCCTGGGCGTACGTCTCCTTGGCCGTCTTCGGCGGGAGGTCGCTGTCGCCGGCGATCTTGGCGATCCCGGCGTTGGCCGCCTTGATCTTGGCGTACTGCGCGGGCACCGCGTCGCACACCTCCTTCGCCCAGACACCCAGCTTGGGGTCGGGGCCACCGTCGTCGCTGCCGCACCCCGTCAGCGCCGTTATCAGTACCGCGCCGCCGGACAGGGCGGCCGCGAGCTTCTTGTTCACCGGATCGGTCCCTTCCATGGCTATCGGCCACCGGAATCTACACGGCGGAACAGGACCATCCACACGATCGGTGCCCTATTAGAAGACTTTTGCGGTGCTTCGCACCATGCGAGAGAAGGCTCACGGCCGAGGGAGCGCGCCGGGCCTCCCCCGCACACACGAGCGGGCGGCGACGCGTCGCCCGCGTCGTCCGCCCGCCCGCCGGAAGGCCTCGTCTACGGAACCACCGCCGGTGGTGTGGAGTTGGGGACCTCGCCCTCGTCCTCGTCCTCGTCCTCGTCCCCCACCGCGATCCCGCGCCGCTTGGACACGTACACCGCGACGACGATCACCAGCAGGGCGAACACCGCGGCCAGGGCGCGGACGAGGATGCTGCTGCTTCCTCCGTAGGAGAACTTGATCACGGCGGGGGCGATGAGCAGCGCGACCAGGTTCATCACCTTCAGCAGCGGGTTGATCGCCGGGCCGGCGGTGTCCTTGAAGGGGTCGCCGACGGTGTCGCCGATCACCGTGGCCGCGTGGGCGTCGCTGCCCTTGCCGCCGTGGTGGCCGTCCTCCACCAGCTTCTTGGCGTTGTCCCAGGCGCCGCCGGAGTTGGCGAGGAACACCGCCATCAGCGTGCCCGCCCCGATCGCACCGGCGAGGAAGGCACCGAGGGCGCCGACGCCGAGGGTGAACCCGATGAAGATCGGCGCCAGCACGGCGAGCAGACCGGGCGTGGCCAGCTCGCGCAGGGCGTCGCGGGTGCAGATGTCGACGACCCTGCCGTACTCGGGCTTCTCCGTGTAGTCCATGATTCCCGGCCGTTCGCGGAACTGCCGCCGCACCTCGAACACCACCGAACCGGCGGACCGCGACACGGCGTTGATGGCGAGCCCGGAGAAGAGGAAGACGACCGCCGCGCCCGCGATCAGACCGACCAGGTTGTTGGGCTGGGAGATGTCCATCGACAGGGTGAGCGGCGACCCCGGCCCGCTGAGCCGCTCCCCCACGTCCCGCACTCCGGTGGTGATCGCGTCCCGGTACGAGCCGAAGAGGGCCGCGGCCGCGAGGACGGCGGTGGCGATGGCGATGCCCTTGGTGATGGCCTTGGTGGTGTTGCCGACCGCGTCCAGGTCGGTGAGCACCTGGGCGCCGGCGCCCTCTACGTCGGCGGACATCTCGGCGATGCCCTGCGCGTTGTCGCACACCGGGCCGAAGGTGTCCATGGCGACGATCACCCCGACCGTGGTCAGCAGCCCGGTCCCGGCGAGCGCGACCGCGAACAGCGCCAGCATGATCGAGGTGCCGCCGAGCAGGAAGGCGCCGTACACGCTGAGGCCGATCAGCAGCGCGGTGTAGACGGCGGACTCAAGGCCCAGCGAGATGCCGGAGAGGACGACGGTCGCGGGGCCGGTGAGCGAGGTGCGGCCGACGTCGCGGACCGGGCGGCGGGTGGTCTCGGTGAAGTAGCCGGTGAGCTGCTGGATGACGGCGGCGAGCAGGATGCCGATGGCCACGGCGACCAGCGCCAGCACCCGGGGGTCGCCGTCCTTGCCGCTGACCGCCGCGTCGGTCACCCCGGCCAGCTCGGAGTAGCGGCCCGGCAGGTAGACGTAGACGGCGACCGCGACCAGCGCGAGGGAGATCACGGCGGAGACGAAGAAGCCGCGGTTGATGGCGCTCATCCCGCTGCGGTCGGCGCGGCGCGGGGCGACCGCGAAGATGCCGATCATCGCGGTGACGACACCGATGGCCGGGACCATCAGCGGGAAGGCGAGCCCTGCGTCGCCGAAGGCGGTCTTGCCGAGGATCAGCGCGGCCACCAGGGTCACGGCGTACGACTCGAAGAGGTCGGCCGCCATGCCCGCGCAGTCCCCGACGTTGTCGCCGACGTTGTCCGCGATGGTCGCCGCGTTGCGCGGGTCGTCCTCCGGGATGCCCTGCTCGACCTTGCCCACCAGGTCGGCCCCGACGTCGGCCGCCTTGGTGAAGATGCCGCCGCCGACTCGCATGAACATGGCGATCAGGGCGGCGCCGAGGCCGAATCCCTCCAGCACCTTGGGCGCGTCGGCCGCGTAGACCAGCACCACGCAGGAGGCACCGAACAGGCCGAGGCCCACGGTGAACATGCCGACGACACCGCCGGTGCGAAATGCGATCTTCATCGCCTTGTGCGAGACGACGGTGAGATCCCTTTCCGCCTCGCCCTCTCCCGGAGTGGCCTCCCGGGCGGCCGCGGCGACGCGCACATTGCTGCGCACGGCGAGCCACATGCCGATATAGCCGGTGGCCGCCGAGAAAGCCGCGCCGATCAGGAAGAACACCGAACGTCCGGCCCGCTGAGTCCAGTCGTCGGCGGGAAGCAGCAGAAGCAGGAAGAACACCACTACGGCGAAAATGCCGAGGGTGCGCAACTGCCGCGCCAGATATGCCTTCGCACCTTCCTGGACCGCCTCCGCGATCTCCCGCATGCGTGCGGTTCCCTCGCCCGCCGACAGCACCTGGCGCACCAGGACGCCCGCGACGACCAGCGCCGCGAGGGCCACCGCCGCGATCACGGCGACCAGGGCGCGGTTGCCGTCCGTCAGGACGGCGGCCGCGAGGGACGCGGAGTGGGATGCGGAGTGACCCGCCTGACCAGGGATGAGTAGCCCCGCCATTCGTCCTCCTTGACGCTTGGACCGAGCTCAAGCTGTGGACGGACTTGTAGCTGCCCGATGGTGATCCCGATCGGCACGGTAAACAGAATTGCCCGCCTCTAACCCTTTAGCAAACGATCGGGTGGACGACCAGAGCACGAAACCCGGACGGAGTAACGCCCCTGAAGCATGTGATGTCGCAGCTTCATGGGCGCCATCTGCGGGAGTTTCCGTTCGTGAATTCCTTCACGTATCAGGGGCGGCCGGCGGCCCGGCCGAAAGTGGCCGGAACGACGCGAGGGGCCCTGCGGTGCAGGGCCCCTCGGAAGTCGTCCGGCGCGCGTGACGCGCGGTTTCAGATCAGTACGGTCGGCGGTGGGGTGGCCGGCCAGGACATGCGGATCAGTCCGCCGTTCTCGCCGGTGGTGACCTGGACGTCGTCCACGAGGCCGCTGATGACCGCGAGGCCCATCTCGTCCTCCTCGGCCTCCACGTCCGCGTCGGCGGCCGCGCCGCCCGCGACCCGCTCGGCGGGCACGGCGTGCGGGGCCTCGTCGCCGACCTCGATGGAGAAGAGCTTCTCCTCCTCGATCAGCGCCACCTTGACCGGCGCGGTGATGCCGACGCTCTGGTGGAGTCCGACCGCGCGGGAGCACGCCTCACCGACCGCGAGGCGGACCTCGTCGAGTACGGCCTCGTCCACTCCGGCCCTGCGCGCCACCGCGGCCGCCACCAGGCGGGCGGTCCGGACGTGCTCGGGCAGCGCGCTGAAGCGGAGTTCGACGGTGGCCATGCATCCCCCTCGCGTACTACGGGTGTGCGGTGCGGGACCGGGGCCGCCGAAAGCCCGCACCCCCACGATGGAACCTCCGCGCCTCGGACCGCTACGGGACCGGGCCGGAGTGGACCGGCGTCCGGACCGCCGAGACGGCCCGGACCCGGCTTACGACCCTGATCAGTCGGTGGCCGCCACCGCTTCCTCGACCGAGGTGTGGATCGGGAACACCTTGGTGAGGCCGGTGATACGGAAAATCTTCAGAATGCGCTCCTGGTTGCAGACCAGACGGAGCGAGCCCTCGTGGGCACGCACCCGCTTCAGGCCGCCGACCAGCACGCCGAGCCCGGTGGAGTCGAGGAAGTCCACGCCCTCCATGTCGACGACAAGATGGAAATTGCCGTCGTTCACCAGCTCGACCAACTGCTCGCGCAGCTTGGGCGCGGTGTACACATCGATTTCGCCACCGACCTCGACGACCGTACGATCGCCGACGGTACGGGTCGACAGGGACAGGTCCACGAATCCTCCAGCACCTTGCTATCGAGCGGTCGCCCCTCGGGACATCCCGGCTTGCGGCCCTTGGAACACCAGCCGCCATGGCATTCAATCACTTACCGGCAGGTGTGCACGACGCCTTGGCTCCATTGTCCGTCGAGCCGGTGACACACTCGGTGCCGATGGCCAAGAATCACCGACCCGATCGCCCCCAGCCGGACCCGGCGTCCCGCCCGTCCCCGGAGACGGTTCTGCACCGGCTCGCATCCGGTCCGAGCAGGTCCGCGCGCATCACTCATACGGAGCACCTGCCCCCGCGTGCGGGCCGCCATGCCCTCTGGCCGGACCGGATTCGCCCCGAGGTGATCGCGGCCGTCCGGGAGCGCGGGATCGAGCGCCCCTGGGCCCACCAGGCGCTCGCCGCCGAGCACGCCCTGGACGGCGACTCCGTGGTCGTCGCCACCGGCACCGCCTCCGGCAAGTCGCTGGCCTATCTGATGCCGGTGCTGTCCGCCCTGCTGGACGGCTCCGAGGCCCCGAACGGCCGGGGCGCCACCGCCCTGTACCTCTCCCCCACCAAGGCCCTGGCCGCCGACCAGTGCCGCGCGGTCCGGGAACTCGCCGCCCCCCTGGGCACCGCGGTGCGCCCCGCCGTCTACGACGGCGACACCCCGTTCGAGGAACGCGAGTGGGTGCGCCAGTACGCCAATTACGTCCTGACCAACCCGGACATGCTGCACCGGGGCATCCTGCCCTCCCATCCCCGCTGGTCCTCCTTCCTGAAGTCGCTCAAGTACGTCGTCATCGACGAGTGCCACACCTACCGGGGCGTCTTCGGCTCGCACGTCGCCCAGGTGCTGCGCCGGCTGCGCAGACTGTGCGCCCGCTACGGCGCCTCGCCCGTCTTCCTGCTGGCCTCCGCCACGGCCGCCGAGCCCTCGGTCGCCGCCCGCCGGCTGACCGGGCTGCCGGTGGTCGAGGTGGCCGACGACGCCTCCCCGCGCGGGGAACTCGTCTTCGCCCTCTGGGAGCCCCCGCTCACCGAGCTGCACGGCGAGAAGGGCGCCCCGGTGCGCCGCACCGCCACCGCCGAGACCGCCGACCTGCTGACCGATCTCACGGTGCAGGGCGTGCGCTCGGTCGCCTTCGTCCGCTCCCGGCGCGGGGCCGAGCTGATCTCGGTCATCGCGCAGGAACGGCTCGCCGAGGTCGACCGCTCGCTGGTCCGGCGTGTCGCCGCCTATCGCGGCGGCTACCTGCCCGAGGAACGCCGCGCCCTGGAACGCGCCCTGCACTCCGGCGAACTCCTCGGCCTCGCCGCCACTACCGCCCTGGAGCTGGGCGTGGACGTCTCCGGCCTGGACGCGGTGGTCATCGCCGGCTATCCGGGAACCCGCGCCTCCCTGTGGCAGCAGGCGGGCCGCGCCGGGCGCTCCGGGCAGGGCGCGCTGGCGGTCCTGGTGGCCCGGGACGATCCGCTGGACACCTATCTCGTCCACCACCCGGAGGCCCTGTTCGACCGCCCGGTGGAGTCCACCGTCCTCGACCCGGACAACCCCTACGTCCTCGCCCCGCACCTGTGCGCGGCGGCCGCCGAGATCCCGCTGACCGAGGCCGACCTCGATCTCTTCGGCCCCGTGAGCGCCGATGTGCTGGGCCAGCTGGAGGCCGCGAAACTGCTGCGCCGCCGCACCCGTGCCTGGCACTGGACGCGCCGGGAACGCGCCGCCGACCTGACCGACATCCGGGGCACCGGTGGCCCTCCGGTGCAGATCGTGGAGGAGGGCACCGGGCGCCTGCTCGGCACGGTCGATGCTGAGGCCGCGCACTCCGCCGTCCACGTGGGCGCGGTCCACCTCCACCAGGGCCGCACCTACCTGGTGCGCTCGCTCGACCTGAAGGACTCCGTGGCGCTGGTCGAGCAGGCCGACCCGCCCTACTCGACCGCCGCCCGCGACACCACGTCCGTCGCCGTCCTGGAGACGGAGACCGAGATCCCCTGGGGCTCCGGCCGCCTGTGCCTCGGCTCGGTCGAGGTCACCAACCAAGTGGTCTCCTTCCTGCGCAGACGCCTGATCACCGGTGAGGTGATGGGCGAGACGAAACTCGATCTCCCTCCCCGCACGCTCCGCACCCGCGCGGTGTGGTGGACGGTCACCGAGGACCAGCTCGACGAGGCCCGGATCAACCCGGAGATCCTCGGCGGCGCCCTGCACGCCGCCGAGCACGCCTCGATCGGCATGCTGCCCCTCTTCGCCACCTGCGACCGCTGGGACATCGGCGGGGTCTCGGTACCGCTGCACCCCGACACGCTGCTCCCCACGGTCTTCGTCTACGACGGCCAACCCGGCGGGGCGGGCTTCGCCGAGCGCGCCTTCCACACCGCCCGCGCCTGGCTGACGGCGACCCGCGAGGCCATCGCCTCCTGCGAGTGCGAGGCCGGCTGCCCGTCCTGCATCCAGTCCCCCAAGTGCGGCAACGGCAACGAACCGCTGCACAAGCGGGGGGCGGTACGGCTTCTGACGACGCTGGTGCGGGGGGCACCGCAGGAGGCGGAACCCGGCGGCACCGGGGTGGGCGGCGCGCGCTAAGGGCGGTCACTTTGCGGGGCCGGGCCCGGGGGCCCGGTGCCGGACGGGTCAGGGGGTCCCGCCCGGGCCCGTACCTCCGCCGCGAACGGTCCGTGGCCCGACCCCGCGCTCACGTCCGAGGTCTCACCGACGATCGCGCACCGCACCAGCCGCGCGCCCTGGGCCGACGCCACCCGGCGCCCCGCGTCGCACGCCGCGTCGGCTCCCTCGGCCCAGTGGTCCGCCGCCGCGAGCGCCGCCAGATCGGCCGCGCCGGCCGCCCGGTGCCGTACGGCGACCGCGTGCCCCAGGCCGAGCACGGCACCGAACACCGCGCACAGCAGGGCGATCACCCCGAGGCTCCAGACGGTGGCGGAACCCCGGTCGCCCTTCCGATGTCTCACGGCCCCTCCTCCCCGGCCCCCACCGCCTCCTCGGCGGCGGCCACGGCCTCCTCCCGTACCTCGAACGGCAGCCCCGTCAGCACCGGCGGTCTCGCCGCCACCGTCACGCGGACCTGTTCGCCCTCGCGGGTGACGCCGACCGTCGCCCCGCGGGGTGCCGCCTCTGTGGTGAGCCGGACCACCGCGTCGGGCGGGTCCTGGCGGGCGGCGGCGCGCGCCCCGGTGCGGGCGGCGTCCACGCACTGGATCTGGGTGGCCACGGCGAGCAGCCCCCAGACCAGCGCCATGGCGAACGCCACCAGCACCGACAGCACCACGGCCGCCTCCGCCGTCACGAACCCCCGGTCCGCGCCCCGTTCACATGCGCGCACTGAGCGCTCGCTTCACGATGCCCTGGAGTTCCGCCTTGACCTGGCCACTGGTGACGACCTCGTAGAGCAGCAAGGCGAATCCGACCGCCGCGATGATTCCCATGGCGTACTCCGAGGTCACCATTCCGGCGTCCTTGCGGCACCGTTCCCGCAGCAGCGCCCACGCCCTGCCGGTCTTTTCCCGCATCTCACGTTCCTTCCACCGAAGCTTCGTCGTCGTTGTCGTCGTTGTCGTGCGTGTCCTTGCGGTCGGTCAGGGTCCACCTCCTCCCGTCGCCCCGCCCGCGAGGCCGATCACCACGGGCAGGACGCCGGCCGCGATGAAGGCGGGCAGGAAGCAGAGCCCGACCGGCGCCGAGATCATCACGGCCGCCCTGCGCGCCCGGACCGTGGCCGCCCGTATCGACTCCGCCCGCGCGTCCGAGGCGAGCCGGGCCACGGGTCCGGCCGCGGGCAGCCCGGACCGGTCGGCCCGCTCCAGCAGGCGGGCCAGCGCCACGGCGCCGGGCAGGACCGTCAGCCGGGACCAGGCGTCCGCCGGTTCACCACCGAGCCGGGCCTCCGCCGCACCCCGCGCCAGCGCGTCGCCGACCGGCCCTCCGAGCGCCTCCCCGACCGCCTGGGCGGCGACCACGGGACCCGCTCCGGCCTCGATGCAGGCGGCCAGCAGCTCTGCGGCCAGGGGGAGTTGGCGTGCGGCGGCGACCGTGTCGAGAAGCTCCGCCGCCGGCCGCGCCGCCTCACGGTGTTCCAGCCACCGCCACAGCGCCACAGCGGCCCCGAGTCCCATCAGTGCGCCGAAGAATCCCCCGACCACCGCCCAGGCCCCACACCCGGCCCCGGCCACCGGCAGCCACTTACGGGCCGCGTCGGCGACAGCGAGGCGGTGAGCGGTCTCGGGCGGCTCCACGGCCAGCAGTCCCGCCACCCTCCGCCGTGCCAGGCGCCGTTGCCGCACCAGCTCCAGCCGCCGGGCCGCCCCGACGAGGGCGACGGCCATCCCCACGGCCGCCCCCAGGCTGTGGACGAACTCCTCCTTCATGCCGCCTCAGCTCCTCGCACGATCCGGGCCGCCCACCAGAGTCCTGCGCCCTCGAACACCGCTCCCGCCGCCAGACAGCCGAGGCCGGCGCCGGTGTGCAGCAGCACCCGGAGCGGGTCGGCGCCCATGGCCGCGCCCAGCAGCAGCCCGAACAGGGGCAGTACCGCCAGCAGCAGGGCCGTGGCGCGAGCACCGGACAACTGGGCTCGCAGATCGGCGCGTTGATCCCGTTCCGCCCGCAGCGCACCGTCCAGCCGGTCGAGGCCGGCCGCCAGCCCCGCGCCCTGGTCCACCGCCACCCGCCAGCAGGCGGCCAGCCCCAGCAGCCCCTCTGCGCCCGGCTGCCGGGCCGCCGCGGCGAGCGCACCAGGCACGTCGCCCCCGAATCGCGCCGCCGCGATCGCGGCGGCCTGCGCCTCGCCGAGGCCCCCGGAATCCCGCTCGGCCCGCAGGAGAGCCTCGCCGGGCTGCTGACCGGCACGGACCTCCCCGGCGAGCACCCCGCACAGGGCGATCACCGCGTCCGCCCGGCGTTCCCGCACCAGCCGGGCCCGCCTGGCCTTCCCCAACCGGCGCAGCACCGGCACCCCGGCGGCCCCGGCGACCACCGGAATGACCGAGGCCCCCGGAAGCGCCAGCGCCAGTCCCGCCACGAGCGACCACCACTCGGCGCCCACCCGGTCGTGCAGCCGCCGCAGCTCACCGAGACCCCGCTCCCACGGCGTCGGCCCGGGTCCCAGCCCTCCACCGCCCGCGAACAGCAGCCTCGCGCGCCGCACCCCCTGATGCCGCACGTTCAGCGCCCAGGCCACGCATCCGCCGCAGGCCAGCCCCGCGCCCAGCACCGCGTCTCCCAGCCCCACGTCAGCCATCGCCCTCGCCCCCGTCGGACAGCAGCCCCCGCAGCCGCCCCCAGCCCCGCTCCGGCACGAAGGCCCGCTCGCCCCACCGCAGCGCCGGTACCGTCCGGACCAGGCCCGAGGTGTCGCGCTCCAGGACATGGATCTCCGCGATCCGGCGCCGCCCGGCCCGGTCCCGTACCAGGTGGATCACCACCGAGAGCGCCGCCGCCAGCTGGCTGTGCAGCGCGGCCCGGTCGAGGCCGGCGGCCGTGCCCAGCGCCTCCAGGCGAGCCGGGACGTCGGCGGCCGCGTTGGCGTGCACGGTGCCGCAACCGCCCTCGTGGCCGGTGTTGAGGGCGGCCAGCAGATGCACCACCTCGGGGCCGCGCACCTCCCCCACGACCAGCCGGTCGGGCCGCATCCGCAGTGCCTGCCGGACCAGGTCCTCCAGGGTCACCAGCCCGGCGCCCTCCTGGTTCGCGGGCCGCGTCTCCAGCCGGACCACATGCGGGTGGTCGGGCCGCAGCTCGGCCGAGTCCTCGGCCAGCACGATCCGTTCACCGGGACCGACGAGCCCGAGCAACGCGCTCAGCAACGTCGTCTTGCCGGTACCGGTTCCGCCGCTGACGAGAAACGACAGCCGCGCTCCCACCAGCGCCCGCAGAAGCCCCTCCCCGCCCGGCGGCAGCGTGCCCGCGCGGGCCAGCTCGCCGAGGGTGAAGGCGCGGGGCCGGACCACACGCAGGGACAGGCAGGTGCAGCCGACCGCCACCGGGGGCAGCACCGCGTGCAACCGGGTGCCGTCGGGGAGGCGCGCGTCGGCCCAGGGCCGGGCGTCGTCCAGGCGGCGTCCGGCGACGGCGGCCAGCCGTTGCGCGAGCCGTCGGACCGCCGGGGCGTCCGGGAAGGTGACCGGGGTCAGTTCCAGGCCGCCGCCCCGGTCGACCCACACCCGGTCCGGCGCGGTGACCAGCACGTCGGTGACGTTCGGATCGGCCAGCAGCGGCTCCAGCGGGCCGGAGCCGACGAGTTCGGAGCGCAGATGCTCGGCCGCGCCCAGGACCTCGGCGTCGCCCAGCACCCGGCCCTGTTGGCGCAGCGCCTGCGCCACGCGCGCGGGGGTGGGGTCGGCACCGCTCTCGGCGAGGCTGCGCCGGACGCCGTCGAGGAGGGCCGCGCCATCGGCCCGGTCGAGTCCGGGGAGCGTCATCGGGGGCCTCCAGCCTCGGCCAGCGCCTGCTCCCAGAAGGCGGTGCAGAACCGGGACAGCGGGCCGCGTCCGCCCGCGCCGGGCGGTCTGGCGGTGCCTCGGGGCCGCAGCAGCGCGGGCTCGACGGGCACGGTGCCGATCAGCGGCAGGCCGAGCAGCCGGGCCACCTCGTCCCCGTCCAGACCCGGTCCGTACGGCCCCCTGACCGCGACCCGCACGTCCCTCACGACCATGCTCATGACGGAGGCGACCCGGCCGGCCGCGGCCAGCGCGCGCAGCTCCGCCGGGACGACGAGCACCGCCACGTCGAGCTGGGCCAGGGCTTCGGCCGCGCCGTCGTCCAGGCGGCGCGGGAGGTCGACCACCACCGTGCCGCCGCGCCGACGGGCGGCGGCGAGCACCGCGCGGACAGCCTGGGGCGGCACGGCCACGCAGTCGCCCCGGTCCCAGCTCAGCACGCGCAGCGCGTGCAGTTCGGGCAGCGATTCCTCCAGAGCGCCGCCGCCGACCCGGCCGCGCGAGGCGGCGAAGGCGGGCCAGCGCAGCCCCTTCGCGGTCTCGCCGCCGAGGAGCACGTCGAGCCCGCCGCCGAGCGGGTCGGCGTCCACGAGCAGAGTGCGCAGGCCCTGGTGGGCGGAGGTGACGGCGAGGGCGCAGGCCAGGGTGGAGGCCCCGGCGCCGCCCCGGCCGCCGATGACACCGACGGTGAGGGCGGGGCGGCCGACGCCCTCCGCCACGTCGGCGATGCGGTCAATGAGCCACTGCTCGCCGTCGGGCAGCACCAGCACATGGTCGGCGCCGATCCCGACCGCGCGTTTCCACACGTCCGGGTCGTCGTGGTCGCGGCCGACCAGGACCACTCCGCGCCGACGTGCGGCTCCGCGCACCCGGCGGGCGGCATCGTCCCCGACCAGCACGAGTGGCGCACCGTCCCATCCCCCGCCATGGTCCGGGACGCGGTGGTGGACTTCGGGTGTGGCGCCTGCCGCCGCGCACAGGCGCAGCAGATCGTCGAGGAGCGCCGCGTCCTCGGTGACGATGAGCGGTCGCCCCGGTCGTCCGGTGGTGGCCGAAGGCGGATCGTGCGCGACGGTTCCGGTCATGATGTTCCCCCTTCACTGCGACTTCCGCGCGGCTCTCTCGGCCGCGCGATTCCTGACATGTGGAGAACCGGTAAAGGTCTCCATATGAACGGCCGACGGAAACCGGCCAACCGCACTCCGCATTGCGATCCGGCCATGAACGGGCCCGGATCAGGAGCGCCGGGAATCACGATGGGGCGAACCGCGAAATCGTGTGGATCTTGGTCAAAAACTGTGTACGCCGGAGCGCCTGTGAATAATTTCGTCACTCATACCGGTGACGTCGGCACGCACCGTGTACGAGTTTCCGAGCGCAGTCCGGTGATTACTTTGAGTAATCAACTGCGGGCATGTCGAAAGGGCGGCCGCAGCCGCCCGAGGCCGGTCTCGTGCCGGCGGAAGAGGGGATGAAAACGCGTCCGGACATGCGACGACCCCCGCCGGGGGGGAGAGCGGGGGTCGTCCCCACGGCCGACTCGGGGGGGGAGGAGTCGGGCCGGGGTTAGCACGGTCGCGAACGATCCGTGACTTCCATGGTGTACCCGAGAGGCTTCTCAGGCAAACCCACGCGCCCCACCTTACGCCGAATGGTGGGCGCCTATGCTCGGGGACGTGGAAAACCACTCCTTGCCGCGCGCAGCCGCCTTCTTCGACCTGGACAAGACGGTCATTGCGAAGTCCAGCACGCTCACCTTCAGCAAGTCGTTCTACCAAGGCGGACTGATCAACCGCAGAGCGGCCTTGCGCACCGCATACGCCCAGTTCGTCTTCCTGGCCGGCGGTTTGGACCATGACCAGATGGAGCGCATGCGGGAGTACCTCTCCGCGCTCTGCCGGGGCTGGAACGTGCGCCAGGTCAAGGAGATCGTGGCCGAGACCCTGCACGACCTGATCGACCCGATCATCTACGACGAGGCCGCCTCCCTGATCGAGGAGCACCACACGGCCGGCCGGGACGTCGTGATCGTGTCCACGTCGGGCGCGGAGGTCGTGGAGCCGATCGGCGAACTCCTCGGCGCCGACCGGGTGGTGGCGACCCGCCTGGTGGTCGGCGAGGACGGCTGCTTCACCGGCGAGGTGGAGTACTACGCGTACGGTCCGACCAAGGCCGAGGCGGTCCGGGAGCTGGCCGCGTCCGAGGGGTACGACCTCGACCGCAGTTTCGCCTACAGCGACTCGGCGACCGACCTGCCGATGCTCCAGGCCGTCGGTCACCCGCATGCCGTCAACCCCGATCGCACGCTGCGCCGGGAGGCCGTCTCCCGCGGCTGGCCGGTACTGGAGTTCCGCAAGCCGGTGCGGCTCAAGCAGCGCCTGCCCTCGCTCCACGCGCCCCGCCCGGTGGTCGTCGCGGCGGCGGCACTGGGCGCGGCGGCCGCGACGGCGGGCCTGGTCTGGTACGCCAGCAGGCGCCGGAGCACGACCGTCTGACCGAAGGCCTCCCACTGCCCGTTTCGCCCGCTTCTGAACCGGAAAGTAAAGAAGTCCGGGCAGGGGTTTCGCTCCACGCGAGGTTGCAGTACAAAGGACTCACGGCCTGCGGGACCTGAGGACATCCGAGAGGATTCCCTGTCACTACGCATCTGGGCCCCACGGACCTCGCATGAACACCGGGCACCCACGCGACGTCGGACCGTCGATTACGGGCCTGCTGCACCAGGGCCGGGCAAAGACCCCGACCTGATGAGCAACATATCGAGGACGCTTGGTAACCCGGTGAACATGCCAGCGGCGGTACGAGGACCCTCGTACCGCCGCATCCATGTGTGAGGGGTCAGGCCGCTCCGCGCTGGAGGGCCTCACAGACCGCCGTCGACTCGCGTGCGCCCAGCTCGACCGCGCGCCCGCAGTGGGCGATCCAGGCCGCCATGCCGCCGGGGGTGCCGGAGACGTATCCGTCCAGCGCCGCGAGGTAGGAGGCGCGGCCCAGTTCGGCGTGGCCGACCTCGGCCGGGCACACCGACTTCGGGTCCAGGCCGCTGCCGATCAGGACGATGCGCTCGGCCGTGCGTGCCACCAGCCCGTTGTGGGAGGTGAAGGGACGCAGCGCGAGGATCTCGCCGTGCACCACGGCGGCCGTCACCAGCGCCGGCGCGGAGGACCCGGCGATGATCAGCTCCGCGAGGCCGTCCAGGCGTCCGGACACCTCCGGGGCGTCCGGCAGCGGCAGCTCGATGAGCGGCTCGTCGGCGAGTTCGCCCGCCTGGCGCGGCCGGCCCACCCCGTCGGTTTCGCTCGCGGCGGCCACCATGTGCAGCCGGGCCAGCACCCGCAGCGGAGACTGCCGCCAGATGGACAGCAGTTGCCCGGCCTCGGCGGTGAGCCGCAGGGCCGCGCCCATGACGCGCGCCTCGTCGCCGGTGCTGAAGTCGGTGCGGCGCCGCACCTCCTCCAGGGCCCAGTCCGCGCCGGACAGCGCCGCCGAGCCGCGGGCGCCGCGCAGCGCGGCCTCGGAGGTGATGGCGTTGCTGCGACGGCGCATGATCCGGTGCCCGTACACCCGGTCCACGGCCTTGCGCACGGACTCCACGGAGTCGGCCACGCCGGGCAGCGAGCCCAGGGCCGCGAGCGGATCTGCGGTCGCTCCTGTCGTACTCATGGGGTCGACCCTACGCGCCCGCGCCTCCGGGCGACCGGCGCCCCTTGTTCGGCCTTCACACCGCTCGAAGGAGTGATGTTCGCAGGCTTCCCAGCACATACAGCTACACCCTGACTACCCTTCGTGAACATGAAAATTGCTTTCGTCGGGAAGGGCGGCAGCGGCAAGACCACGCTCTCCTCCCTCTTCATCCGCCATCTCGCCGCCGCCGGAGCCCCGGTGGTCGCCATCGACGCGGACATCAACCAGCACCTCGGCCCCGCGCTCGGCCTCGACGAGGACCAGGCGGCGGCGCTGCCCGCCATGGGCGACCGGCTGCCGCTGATCAAGGACCATCTGCGCGGCACCAACCCGCGTATCACCTCGACCGAGACGATGATCAAGACCACTCCGCCCGGCACGGGTTCGCGGCTGGTCCGCTTGGGCGAGCCCGACGCGATCTACGACGCCTGCGCGTGCCCGGTGGAACTCGACGGCAGGGCCGTCCGCCTGATGGTCACCGGCCCCTTCAACGAAGCCGACCTGGGAGTCGCCTGCTACCACTCCAAGACCGGAGCGGTGGAGCTGTTCCTGAACCATCTCGTCGACGGCCCGGGCGAGTACGTGGTGGTGGACATGACCGCCGGCTCGGACTCCTTCGCCTCCGGCATGTTCACCCGGTTCGACATGACGTTCCTCGTCGCCGAACCGACCCGGAAGGGGGTCTCCGTCTACCGCCAGTACAAGGAGTACGCCCGCGACTTCGGCGTCACGCTGAAGGTCGTCGGCAACAAGGTCCAGGGCCCGGACGACGTCGACTTCCTGCGCGAGGAGGTCGGGGAGGACCTGCTGGTGACGGTCGGGCACTCGGACTGGGTGCGCGCCATGGAGAAGGGGCGTCCGCCGCGCTTCGGCCTGCTGGAGGACGGCAACGCCCGTGCGCTGCAGACGCTCCGGGCCGCCGCCGACGCGACGTACGGGTCGCGGGACTGGGAGCGGTACACCCGGCAGATGGTCCACTTCCATCTGCGCAACGCCCAGTCGTGGGGCAACGAGCGCACCGGGGCCGACCTGGCGGCGCAGATCGACCCCGGCTTCGTGCTCGGCGAGAGCGTGGCGGCTCCCGCCTGACACCCGCCGCTTCCCCGCCGCCCGACGCCTACTGCCTGGCGGCCGGCGCTCCGGGGACACCCTTCGGCGCCGGGGCCGGGCGGCCGGAGAGCAGGGACGCCCAGCCCCGCTTCGGCGCCTCGCCCACCTCCAGGGTGCGCAGCCTGGCCAGGGTCTGCGGGTCCTGGGCGTCCAGCCAGTCGGCCAGCTCGTGGAACGAGACGCAGCGGACGTCTGGCTTGTTGCACACGTTCTTGACGACGTCCTCGATGGCACGCATGTAGGTGCCGCCGTTCCAGGACTCGAAGTGGTTGCCGATGATCAGGGGCGCGCGGTTGCCGTCGTAGGCGCGGGCGAAGCCCTTGAGGAGGCCGTCGCGCATCTCGTCGCCCCACAGGGCGAACCTGTCGGGGTCGCCCTGGGTCCGGGTGCCGGACTGGTTGACCATGAAGTTGTAGTCCATGGTGAGCTGCTCGAAGGTGTGGCCGGGGAAGGGCACGAGCTGCATGGAGAGGTCCCACAGCCCTTCCCGCTTCTTCGGCCAGACCTGGTTGTTCACGCCGCTGGAGTCGTAGCGGAAGCCCATCTGGCTCGCCGCCTTGACGAAGTTCTTCTGCCCCTCCAGGCAGGGGGTGCGGGCGCCGATGAGCTCCTTGTCGTAGTCGAAGGGCAGCGGCGAGGACTTCTTCAGGCCCGAATTGGTCTTCCAGGTCTTCACGAACTCCTTGGCCTGGTTGATCTCGCTCTTCCACTCGGCCACGGACCACTGGCCGCCCCCGCCGTCGGGACCGCAGAAGTGGCCGTTGAAGTGGGTGCCGATCTCGTTGCCCTCCAGCCAGGCGAGGCGCGCCTGCTTGGCGGTGTCGGCGATGCCCTGCTCGTCGTTGAAGCCGATGTCGGAGCGGCCCGGCGAGTGCTGCGGCGGCTTGTAGAGGTCCCGCTTCTCCTCCGGCAGCATGTAGACACCGCTGAGGAAGAACGTCATGTTGGCGTGGTTGTCCTTGGCGACCTTCCGGAAGTGGGAGAACAGCTTCTGGCTGTCCTCACCCGCCCCGTCCCAGGAGAACACCACGAACTGCGGGGGCTTCTGACCGGGCTTCAGCTTCTCGGGCCTCGGCAGGTGCGGCTGCGCGCCGGTGTAAGCGGTGGAGCCGTCACCGATCAACCGGACGACGCTCTGGGGAGCCGGGGCGCCCTTCTGTGGGCCGGACGCGCCTTCCCGTGTTCCGCCGGGGTCGGCGGCGCAGCCCGCGAGGGACGCGGCACCGGCAGCGGCGACCACGGCACAGACGGCGATCCTCTGGGTGGCGGCCATGTTCCGCCCACCTTCTTCCTTCTCTCGGGCGAACGCTCAGACGAACGCCGATGAGGGCGTTTTCTGGTGATGCGCCGGATTCCTCTCAGCGGCGCCGCCAAAGTCGCATGAGACGGAGAAGGAATTAGTACGACAAGCCAAAGAAATGCTCACTTCACTCGGCAGAGTGCACATATGCGCCATTTGCTGCGGAAAGATATGCCGAGCCTTTACTTTGGATTACGGTTCGTTTACCGAGCGTTGAACCATCCCGCCGTGACCCATGGCCGCGACCGAAACCCCTGCCCCAGAGCGGGATCCCACAGACCGCGACCGCGCTGCCCCGGAGGAGACGGGAACATGTCAGCCTGCGCACCACTCCGTACCGAACACTCCCCGCCCGCCACCCCACCGCCCCGGCGCCGCCGCTTCCGCGTCGAGAGCGCCGACGTCTCCGCGTCCATCGCGGTGTTCCTCATCGCCCTGCCGCTCTCGCTGGGCATCGCCCTGGCCACCGGCGCCCCGCTCCAGGCGGGCCTGGTCGCCGCCGCGGTCGGCGGGATCGTGGCCGGCCGGATCGGCGGCTGCCCGTTGCAGGTCAGCGGGCCCGCCGCCGGTCTGACCGTGGTCACCGCCGACCTCATCCACCAGTACGGCTGGCGGGCCACCTGCGGCATCACCGTCCTCGCCGGACTCGCTCAGCTCGGCCTCGGCTGCCTCAAAGTGGCGCGCGGCGCGCTCGCCGTCAGCCCGGCGGTCGTGCACGGCATGCTCGCGGGCATCGGCATCACCATCGCCGTGGCCCAGGTGCACATCGTGCTCGGCGGCCGCCCGGACAGCTCCGTCCTCACCAACCTGCGCGCGCTCCCGGCACAGTTGGCCCGTCTCGACCCGGCCGCCCTGGTGATCAGCGCCCTGACACTGACCCTGCTGCTGGCCTGGCCCCGCATCCCCGGCCCCGTCGGCAGCCGGCTGCGCAAGGTGCCGGCCGCGCTCGTGGCCGTCGCCGGAGCCACCGGGACGGCGGCGCTGACCGGGCTCACCCTGCCCCGCGTCGACCTGCCGTCCTGGCGCAGCCACGCCCTGGCCGGACTGCCCCAGGGTCCCACGCTCGGCATCGTCGCCGCCGTGCTCACCACCACCCTGGTGTGCAGCGTGCAGTCGCTGCTCGGCGCGGTGGCCGTGGACAAGCTGGCCGCCGGACGCACCGGCCCCGCACGCGTGGGGCGCTCCGACCTCGACCGCGAACTGCTCGGCCAGGGTGCGGCCAACATCGTCTCCGGCGCGCTCGGCGGACTGCCGGTCGCGGGGGTGGCGGTACGCAGCACGGCGAACGTCAACTCCGGCGCCGTCAGCCGGAACTCCACCATGCTGCACGGCGGCCTCGTGGTGATCGCCGCCCTGCTGCTGGTCCCCCTGCTGGAGCAGATCCCGCTCGCCTCGCTCGCCTCCCTGGTGATGGCCGTCGGCATCCAGATGGTGTCCTTGAACCACATCCGCACGGTGACCCGCCACCGCGAGGTACCGGTGTACGCCGCGACCACCGTCGGCGTGGTCTGCCTCGGCGTCCTGCAGGGCGTGCTCCTCGGCATCGCCGTGGCCGTCGCCCTCGCCCTGCACCGCCTCACCCACACCCGCGTCACCCACGAGGAGAAGGAGGGAGTGCACCACGTCCGCGTGAGCGGACAGTTGACGTTCCTCGCCGTGCCCCGGCTCAGCAGAGCCCTGCACCGCGTCCCGCACGGCACCCGAGCCGTCGTCGAGCTGGACGGCTCGTTCATGGACCACGCGGCGCACGAGTCGTTCCAGGACTGGCGGAGTTCCCACATCGCGCGGGGCGGCAGCGCCGAACTGAAGGACCGCCGCACCGGGGTGAGCGCGGGCGACCCGTCCTCCACCGTCTGCCGGTGCCGGCCCTGGACCCCGTGGCGCAACCACCGGTGCGACATGCCCGCGGCAGCCGCACGGCACGCCGCCGGCACCCCGGGCGGCCCCCGTCCCGAAACCCACGAACTGGCCCGCGGTATCAGCTCGTTCCAGCGGAACACCGCACCCCTGGTCCGGGAGGAACTGGCCCGGCTGGCGAAGGAAGGACAGCGGCCCTCACAGCTCTTCCTCACCTGCGCCGACTCCCGGCTCGTCACCTCGATGATCACCGCGAGCGGTCCCGGCGACCTGTTCGTGGTGCGCAACGTCGGCAATCTGGTGCCGCCGCCCGGCCAGGAGCACGGGGACGACTCGGTGGCCGCAGCCATCGAGTACGCGGTGGACGTGCTCGGGGTCAGGTCGATCACGGTGTGCGGGCACTCCGGGTGCGGGGCGATGCAGGCCCTGCTCGCCGCCGAGCCCGGCACCGCCCCGACTCCGCTGCGCCGGTGGCTGCGGTACGGGGAGCCGAGCGTGGCCCGGTTGTCCGAGGGGAACCCGGAGCGGCCCCGGCTAGCCCCGCGCCCGGTGTCCGACCCGGTGGAGGAGCTGTCACTGGCCAACGTGGTGCAGCAGTTGACCCATCTGCGGGCGCACGAGTCGGTCGCGCGCGCCCTCGCGGCCGGTGCGCTGGAACTGCACGGCATGTACTTCCACGTCGGAGAGGCGCGGGCGTACCTGCTCGGCGGCGAGGGGGACGAGGCGGGAGGCGCTGTGTTCCACGACGTCAGAGAGGACGTCAGGGAGGACGTCAGGGAGAACGTGCGGGAGATGCCGGAGGTGGGCAGCCTGGTCTGAGCGGCCACCCGCACACGGACCGCAGAAAGGTCTAAACCAATTCTGCGGTCCACCCTTGTCATCAGCCCCGACGTCTGATGAGGTGTGGCCTGGGACACAACGGACACCCTGGGAAAGGGAGATGTCGTGAGCAACGAGAGCCTGGCCAACCTCTTGAAGGAGGAGCGACGCTTCGCGCCGCCGGCCGACCTGGCCGCGAACGCCAACGTCACGGCCGAGGCGTACGAACAGGCCGCGGCGGACCGGCTCGGCTTCTGGGCCGAGCAGGCCCGCAGGCTGAGCTGGGCCAAGGAGCCGACGAAGACGCTGGACTGGTCGAACCCGCCGTTCGCCAAGTGGTTCGAGGACGGCGAGCTGAACGTCGCCTACAACTGCGTGGACCGGCACGTGGAGGCCGGGAACGGCGACCGGGTCGCCATCCACTTCGAGGGCGAGCCGGGCGACAGCCGCTCCCTCACCTACGCCGAGCTGAAGGACGAGGTCTCCAAGGCGGCCAACGCGCTGCTGGAGCTGGGTGTCCGCAAGGGCGACCGGGTCGCCATCTACATGCCGATGATCCCCGAGACCGCCATCGCCATGCTGGCCGCGGCCCGCATCGGAGCCGCGCACTCGGTGGTCTTCGGCGGCTTCTCGGCCGACGCGCTGGCCACCCGGATCAAGGACGCGGACGCCAGGGTCGTCATCACGGCCGACGGCGGCTACCGCCGGGGCCAGCCGTCCGCGCTCAAGCCCGCCGTGGACGACGCGGTCGCCAAGGCGGACGGCACCGTCGAGCATGTGCTGGTGGTACGCCGGACCGGGCAGGACGTGGCGTTCGACGCCGAGCGGGACGTGTGGTGGGACGAGCTGGTCGGGCGCCAGTCCGCCGAGCACACCCCGGAGGCGTTCGGTGCCGAGCACCCGCTGTTCATCCTCTACACCTCCGGCACCACGGGTAAGCCCAAGGGCATCCTGCACACCTCGGGCGGCTACCTCACGCAGGCCGCCTACACCCACTGGGCCGTGTTCGACCTCAAGCCGGAGACGGACGTCTACTGGTGCACGGCCGACGTCGGCTGGGTCACCGGCCACTCGTACATCGTGTACGGCCCGCTGGCCAACGGCGCGACCCAGGTGATGTACGAGGGCACGCCGGACACCCCGCACCAGGGCCGCTTCTGGGAGATCGTCGAGAAGTACCGGGTCTCGATCCTCTACACCGCGCCCACCGCGATCCGGACGTTCATGAAGTGGGGCGACGACATCCCCGCGCAGTTCGACCTGACCTCGCTCCGGGTGCTGGGTTCGGTGGGCGAGCCCATCAACCCCGAGGCGTGGGTCTGGTACCGCAAGAACATCGGCGCCGACCGCACGCCGGTGGTGGACACCTGGTGGCAGACCGAGACCGGCGCGATGATGATCTCGCCGCTGCCGGGCGTCACCGAGACCAAGCCCGGCTCCGCGCAGCGCCCGCTGCCCGGCATCAGCGCCACCGTCGTCGACGACGAGGCGAACGAGGTGCCCGACGGCGGCGGCGGCTACCTGGTCCTCACCGAGCCCTGGCCGTCGATGCTCCGCACCATCTGGGGTGACGACCAGCGCTTCCTGGACACCTACTGGTCGCGCTTCGAGGGCAGGTACTTCGCGGGCGACGGTGCCAAGAAGGACGACGACGGGGACATCTGGCTCCTCGGCCGGGTGGACGACGTGATGCTGGTGTCGGGCCACAACATCTCCACCACCGAGGTGGAGTCGGCGCTGGTGTCGCACCCGGCGGTCGCCGAGGCGGCGGTCGTGGGCGCCGCCGACGAGACGACCGGGCAGGCCATCGTCGCCTTCGTCATCCTGCGCGGCTCGGCCGCCGAGGACGAGAAGCTGGTCGCCGAGCTGCGCGACCACGTCGGCGCCACCCTCGGTCCGATCGCCAAGCCCAAGCGCGTCCTGCCGGTCGCGGAGCTGCCCAAGACCCGCTCCGGCAAGATCATGCGCCGGCTGCTGCGGGACGTGGCGGAGAACCGCCAGCTCGGAGACGTCACCACCCTGACCGACTCCACGGTCATGACGCTCATCCAGTCCAAGCTGCCGTCCTCGGCCGGCGAGGACTGAGCCGAGGCGCTCAGCGGGTGTCCCGGCCGGCGCGCCGGGGCACCCGCTCTTAGGTAAAGTAAACAAAGTACGGCGACAGGCCGTACCTCGAGGTGCGCCGGGAAGTCTGGTCGGCAAGCGTTCTGTCATGCCCACCAGTCGGAGGTTTCCATCGTGGCCGCGCCCCGCACCGCCAACGCCGCCCGCAAGGCCCTCGCGCGCCTGTCGCTGCCGGAGCGGACCGCTGTGGCGAACGCGCTGCGCACCGAGACCGTGGGCGGTGTCCTCCTCCTCGCCGCCGCCATAGCCGCGCTGATCTGGGCCAACGTCCCCGCGTGGCGCCACGCGTACGAGGTCGTCGGCGACTTCCACCTCGGCCCCGCCGCCCTCGGCCTGGATCTCTCCGTCGCCCACTGGGCGGCCGACGGCCTGCTCGCGGTGTTCTTCTTCGTCGCCGGCGTCGAGCTGAAGCGCGAGCTGGTCGCCGGTGACCTGCGCGACCCCAAGGCGGCGGTGCTGCCCGTGGTGGCCGCGCTGTGCGGGATGGCCGTACCCGCGCTGGTGTACACCCTCACCAACCTCGCCGGCGGCGGCTCCCTGGCCGGCTGGGCGGTACCCACGGCCACCGACATCGCCTTCGCGCTCGCCGTCCTCGCGGTCATCGGCACCTCGCTGCCCAGCGCGCTGCGCGCCTTCCTGCTGACCCTCGCCGTGGTCGACGACCTGTTCGCCATCCTGATCATCGCGGTCTTCTTCACCGGCCGGATCGACTTCGCCGCGCTCGGCGGGGCCGTCGCCGCCCTCGTGCTGTTCTGGCTGCTGCTGCGCAAGGGAGTGCGCGGCTGGTACGTCTATCTGCCGCTGGCCCTGGTCATCTGGGGCCTGATGTACAACAGCGGCGTCCACGCGACCATCGCCGGAGTGGCGATGGGCCTGATGCTCCGCTGCGTCACCCGCGAGGGTGAGGAGCAGTCGCCGGGTGAACGGCTGGAGCATCTGGTACGGCCCCTGTCGGCCGGACTCGCGGTGCCGCTGTTCGCTCTGTTCAGCGCGGGTGTACCGGTGTCCGGCGGGGCGCTGGCCCAGGTGTTCACGCGCCCGGAGACGCTCGGGGTGGTGCTCGGCCTGGTCGTCGGCAAGGCGGCCGGTGTCTTCGGCGGGACCTGGCTGACGGTGCGCTTCACCCGTGCCTCGCTGAGCGAGGGGCTGGCCTGGGCCGACGTCTTCGCGGTCGCCACGCTCGCCGGGATCGGCTTCACCGTCTCCCTGCTCATCGGCGAGCTGGCCTTCACCGGTGACCTCGCGCTCACCGAGGAGGTGAAGGCGTCCGTACTCGTCGGATCGCTGATCGCGGCCGTCTGTGCGACGGTGCTGCTGAAGGTGCGCAACGCCAGGTACCGGCGGCTGTGCGAGGACGAGGAGCGCGACGAGGACCAGGACGGCATCCCGGACGTCTACGAGCAGGACGACCCGGCGTACCACCTGCGCATGGCGGAGATCCATGAGGGGAAGGCCGCCGAGCACCGGCGGATCGCGGCCGGGCTGTCCGCCGCCGCGCGCCACGCGCGTGCCGAAGTGCCGGGCGGGGCAGGCGAGGAGAACGGTCGTCCGGCATGATCTGACGAGACGGTACAAAACAAGACGGCAGCACAAGCAGAGGGAGAGAACGCGATGAGCGCACCCGACGGCAGGCCGGTCGGCGCCGAACACAGCATCGGCCAGCTGGTCGCCTCGGCGACGACCGAGATGTCGGCGCTGGTGCACGACGAGATCGCGCTGGCCAAGGCGCAGCTCAAGCGGGACGTGAAGCGCGGCGCGGCGAGCGGCGGGGCCTTCTCCGGCGCGGGCGCGGTGCTGGTGTTCTCCCTGCCGATGCTCAACTTCGCGCTCGCGTACGGCATCCGGACCTGGACTCACTGGAACCTCGCGGTGTGCTTCCTGCTGTCCTTCGCCGCCAATGTTCTGGTGGCCGGTGTGCTCGCCCTGATCGGTGTGGTGTTCGCCAAGAAGGCGAAGAAGAGCAAGGGTCCGCAGAAGGTCGCCGCGTCCGTGAAGGAGTCGGCGGGCGTCCTGCAGAACGCCAGGCCGCACCCGCGTGAGCTGCCGGTGGCGGACCAGGCGCACAAGGCTGTGGCACGCTCGTCCTCATGACGGAACCCGCCGCCGCACCGGCCGTACGCCTCGACCTGCCCTCCGGGGAGCGGGTGACGCACCGGGACGTCGCCGCCAACGGCGCGCGCTTCCACATCGCGGAGCTGGGCGACGGCCCCCTGGTGCTGCTGCTGCACGGCTTCCCGCAGTTCTGGTGGACCTGGCGGCACCAGTTGTCCGCGCTGGCGGGCGCGGGTTACCGGGCCGTGGCCATGGACCTGCGGGGCGTGGGCGGCAGCGACCGCACCCCGCGCGGGTACGACCCGGCCAACCTCGCGCTGGACGTCACCGGGGTGATCCGCTCGCTCGGCGAGCCGGACGCCGCGCTGGTCGGCCACGACCTGGGCGGCTACCTGGCGTGGACGGCGGCGGCGATGCGGCCCAAGCTGGTGCGGCGGCTCGCGGTGGCCTCGATGCCCCACCCGAGGCGCTGGCGCGCGGCGATGCTGCGGGACGCACGGCAGACGGCGGCCAGCTCCTACATCTGGGGGTTCCAGCGGCCGTGGATTCCCGAGCGGCGGCTCACCGCCGACGACGGCGCGCTGGTGGGCGAGCTGATCCGGGACTGGTCCGGGCCACGCCTGCCGGAGGACGCGGACGTGGCGGCGTACCAGCGGGCGATGTGCATCCCGTCGACGGCGCACTGCTCGATCGAGCCGTACCGCTGGCTGGTGCGGTCGCTGGCCCGGCCCGACGGCATCCAGTTCAACCGGCGGATGAAGCGGCCGGTCCGGGTGCCCACGCTGCATCTGCACGGCTCGCTGGACCCGGTCACCCGTACGCGCAGCGCGGCCGGGTCGGGGGAGTACGTGGAGGCGCCTTACCGCTGGCGGCTGTTCGACGGACTGGGGCACTTCCCGCACGAGGAGGACCCGGGGGCGTTCTCCACCGAGCTGATCAACTGGCTGAAGGACCCCGAACCCGACCGGTGACCGTTCGACCGCGCCGAGTGTCCGATTTCCCGACCGTTTCCGACTGTTTGGTCACCGAACTGCCACATGCCTGACGCATAGGCCGATCGGGGGGCTCGGAAGCGGTTACTGACCTTGGGGCGGGGGCACACGTCGGGGTATGGGCTGGACGCACGACTACGGTGACGCACCCCGCGAACGACGCTCGGTCTCCGGGACGGATTCGCCGCAACCAGGAACGCCGCAACTCGCGGAGGCGGACCCGAGGGTGGGGATTCCGCGTATCCTGCGCCGCCGGGCCCGCTGGGTCTCGGTGCGCCTGCGTCATACCGCGCGCACCTGAACCCGGGTCACCTCGACCGGGCACGGGCGCCTCACAGGGCGCAGTCGTCGGTTCCCACCTCGCTGTCGGCCGTGCGCCCCCGGGTGATGTCCGGGCGGATCTCGTCGGCGGTGAGGGCGTACCCCGTCTCTGCGTCGTCGCGCGACTTGGCGAACACCACGCCGTAGACCTTGCCCTGAGGGGTCAGCAGGGGGCCGCCCGAGTTGCCCTCGCGGACGGTGGTGAAGAGTGAGTACACGTCACGGCTGACCGTGCCCCGGCGGTAGATGTCCGAGCCGTTCGCCGTGATGCGCCCGCGCACCCGCGCCGCGCGCACGTCGTAGGCGCCGTTCTCCGGGAAGCCGGCCACGATGGCGCCGTCCCCGCTGCCGGCTTCCTTCGAGGCGAACCGCAGCACGGGCGCCTGAAGGTCGGGCACGTCCAGGACGGCGATGTCGCGCCGCCAGTCGTAGAGGACCACGCTCGCGTCGTACGTGCGGCCCTCGCCGCCGATCTGGACGGTGGGTTCGTCGACGCCGCCGACGACATGGGCGTTGGTCATCACGCGCCGGTCGCCGAAGACGAAGCCGGTGCCCTCCAGCACCTTGCCGCAACCGCGGGCGGTGCCGGTGACCTTGACGATGGAGCGCTGGGCGCGGACCGCCACGGCGCTGCTCGCCAGGGCCGGGTCCGGGGGCTGGACCTCGCGGATCTGCTCGTCCGAGAAGGGGCTGAAGACCTGCGGGAAGCCGTTCTGCGCGAGGACGGAGCCGAAGTCCCTGAACCAGGTGTCGGACTGCACGGGGAGCACCTGGTCCATCCCGACCAGCACCTTGGAGCCGCGGACCTCCCGGCCGAGCGTCGGCAGCGTGGTCTGGGCGAGGGCCGAGCCGATCAGCCAGGCGACCAGCAGCATGGCGCCCACGTTGACCAGGGCGCCGCCGGTGGCGTCCAGGGCGCGGGCCGGGGACCAGGTGATGTGGCGGCGCAGCTTGTTGCCCAGGTGGGTGGTGAGGGCCTGCCCGACGGAGGCGATCACGATGACGACGGCGACCGCGACGACGGCGGCCACCGTGCCGACCTCGGCGTCGCCGGTCACCGCGTCCCAGACCGGGGGCAGCGCCCAGACGGCGAGCAGGCCGCCGCCGAGGAAGCCGACCACCGAGAGGATGCCGACGACGAAGCCCTGGCGGTAGCCCACGACCGCGAACCAGACGGCGGCCAGCAGCAACAGGATGTCCAGCACGTTCAACGCTTCAGGCCCCGCCCGTCGACTTTCCCCCGGTGACGATCACGCACGACACCCTGTCACGACCGGCGGTCGAGCGGGACCTGCCGGGTCCGGTCCCAGGGCAGTTCCCAGCCCGCGTAGTGCAGCAGCCGGTCGATGATCCCGGCGGTGAACCCCCACACGAGCGCCGATTCGACCAGGAATGCCGGGCCCCGGAACCCGCTGGGGTGCAGGGCGGTGGCGCGGTTGGCCGGGTCCGTGAGATCCGCCACGGGGACGGTGAAGACGCGGGCGGTCTCGGCCGGGTCGACCACCGCGACCGGGCTGGGCTCCCGCCACCAGCCGAGGACGGGGGTGACGACGAACTCGCTGACCGGGATGTAGAGGGCCGGCAGCACACCGAAGAGCTGGACGCCGGCCGGATCGAGCCCGGTCTCCTCCTCGGCCTCGCGCAGGGCCGCCCGCAGCGGGCCGTCGGTCTCGGGATCGCCGTCCACGGGGTCGAGGGCGCCGCCGGGGAAGGAAGGCTGGCCCGCGTGGGAGCGCAGCGAGCCGGAACGCTCCATCAGCAGCAGCTCGGGGCCGCGCTCGCCCTCGCCGAACAGGATCAGCACCGCCGACTGGCGCCCGCCGCCGTCCTCGGGCGGCAGGAAGCGGCTGAGCTGGAGCGGCTGGACCGTCTCGGCGGCCCGCGCCACCGGCTCCAGCCAGCCCGGCAGCCCTTCCCTGCGCACCGCCACCGGGCTCTCCTGCGTGTCACGCGTGTACGTCATGCCACCCCCTGCCGCCATGTCCAACGCCCGACTGCCCCGTGATCGTTCCCGTGTCATGCGGCCCCCAGCGGCGGGGCCGGGATGCCGCCGGCGTCCAGGTAGGACCGGGGCGGGTCGAGCCGCTGGCCGGGGAAGCCGCCCTTCTCGTACTTGAGGAGTCCCCGGGCCTTGTCCGGGTCGGTCTCGCCCTCGCCGTAGGACGGGCAGAGCGGGGCGATCGGGCAGGCGCCGCAGGCGGGCTTGCGGGCGTGGCAGATGCGGCGGCCGTGCCAGATGACGTGGTGGGAGAGGTCGGTCCAGTCCTTCTTGGGGAACAGCGCCCCGACCGCGGCCTCGATCTTCTCGGGCTCGGTCTCCTCGGTCCACTTCCAGCGCCGCACCAGCCGCTGGAAGTGGGTGTCCACGGTGATGCCGGGCCGGCCGAAGGCGTTGCCGAGGACCACGAAGGCGGTCTTGCGGCCGACTCCGGGCAGCCTGACCAGGTCCTCCAGCTTGCCGGGGACCTCACCGCCGAAGTCCTCCACGAGCGCCTTGGACAGCCCTATGACCGAGCGCGTCTTGGCCCGGAAGAAGCCGCAGGGCCGCAGGATCTCCTCCACCTCGGCGGGGTCGGCCGCCGCGAGGTCCTCCGGGGCCGGGTACTCGGTGAACAGCGCCGGGGTCGTCTGGTTGACGCGCAGGTCGGTGGTCTGGGCCGACAGGACCGTGGCGACCAGGAGCTGGAACGGGTTCTTGAAGTCCAGCTCAGGGTGGGCGTACGGGTAGACCTCGGCGAGTTCGCGGTTGATCCGGCGGGCGCGGCGGACCAGCGCGGTGTGCGATTCGCCGGCTGTCCCGGCGGCCGTCCTCGCGGGGTCCTTTTTAATGGATTTCACCTTTTTGCCACTTCCGTAGGAATCCTGTTCGCCCACGGCGGAATCGCGTCGTGCAACCACCCGCGCAGCCCCCTCGGCCTGTGCTCTCACCGGCGATTTGGACACCCGGCCAGCCTAGAGCCCGGTACCGACATCCGCGCCGGACCCGGAAGATCGGCCCCCGATTGGACCCCTGCCGCTTACCCCGGGACACCTGTGCGGCATCCTTGTGACAGATCACACTGTTTGGACCGTCCGGGAAAACGGGGAACACGGTCCCCTGGCACGCTGGGGAGGAACATCCCCTGAGCAGCTCGACAAGGAGAGAACTCGTGGACGACGTTCTGCGGCGCAACCCGCTCTTCGCGGCTCTTGACGACGAGCAGTCCGCGGAGCTGCGCGCCTCCATGAGCGAGGTGACCCTCGCCCGTGGTGACTCCCTCTTCCACGAGGGTGACCCCGGCGACCGGCTCTACGTCGTCACCGAGGGCAAGGTCAAGCTGCACCGCACCTCCCCCGACGGGCGGGAGAACATGCTGGCCGTCGTCGGCCCCAGCGAGCTGATCGGTGAGCTGTCGCTGTTCGACCCGGGCCCGCGCACGGCCACCGCGACCGCGCTGACCGAGGTCAAGCTGCTCGGCCTCGGCCACGGCGACCTGCAGCCCTGGCTCAACGTCCGCCCGGAGGTCGCCGGCGCCCTGCTGCGTGCCGTCGCCCGCCGGCTGCGCAAGACCAACGACGCCATGTCCGACCTGGTCTTCTCCGACGTGCCCGGCCGTGTCGCCCGCGCCCTGCTGGACCTCTCGCGCCGCTTCGGCGTGCAGTCCGAGGAAGGCATCCACGTGGTGCACGACCTCACCCAGGAGGAGCTGGCCCAGTTGGTCGGTGCCTCCCGCGAGACGGTCAACAAGGCCCTGGCCGACTTCGCCCAGCGCGGCTGGCTCCGGCTGGAGGCCCGCGCGGTGATCCTGCTGGACGTGGAGCGCCTCGCGAAGCGGTCGCGCTGACGCCTGCCCGTGAATCGCCTGCACCGCCGCCTCCGGCGGTGCACAGTGTCCGCATGTCCGGACCGCCCGCCCCCCACGGCCTCGACGCCGAGGGGTTCATCGCCCGTGAGGGCTCCCTCGCGCGCGTGCAGGACGCGTTCCGCCCCGTGGTGGCCGCCGCGCGGGACGGGCTGGCGCAGACCTTCGGCGACCGGCTGCACAGCGGCTACCTCTACGGCTCCGTCCCGCGCGGCACCGCGCGCGTGGGGCGCAGCGACCTGGACCTCCTGGTCGCGCTGCGCGGCGAGCCCACCGAGGCCGACCGCACCGCCCTGACGGCCCTCGGTGCGGCCCTGGACCGGGAGTTCCCCGAGATCGACGGCGTGGGCCCGCTGCTGTACGGCGCGGCCCGGCTGCTGAGCGAGGGCGAGCGGTACGACATGGGGTGGTTCCTGGCCTGCCTGTGCACCCCGCTGCTCGGGGACGACCTCGCCGGGTTCCTGCCCCGTTACCGGCCCACTCCCCGGCTCGCCCGCGAGACCAACGGCGACCTCGCCGGCCGGCTCCCGCACTGGCGCGAGCGGATCGCGGAGGCCGCCGACACCGAGGAGGCCCGGCGTCCGCTGGTCCGGTTCATGTCACGGCACCTGGTGCGCACCGGTTTCACCCTGGTCATGCCCCGCTGGAACGGTTGGACGAGTGACCTGGCCGTGATGGCCGAGGTCTTCGGTGCCTACCACCCGCGCCGGGCCGCCCAGATGCGCGTGGCCGCCCGCTACGGCCGCGAGCCCGTCGGCGACGCCGCGATCCTGCGCGGCTACGTGGACGACCTGGGCCCGTGGCTGGTCGGGGAGTACGCGCGCGTGCACGGCACCGAGGGCGCGTCCTAGATGAGCCCGTGCTCACCCAGGTAGTCCAACTGCGCCCGTACCGACAGTTCGGCCGCAGGCCACAGGGAGCGGTCGACGTCGGCGTAGACGTGTGCGACGACCGCCTCGGCGGTGCGGTGGCCGTTCTCGACGGCCGTCTCGACCTGGGCCAGGCGGTGGGCGCGGTGGGCGAGGTAGAAGTCGACGGCGCCCTGGGCGTCCTCCAGGACGGGCCCGTGGCCCGGCAGGACGGTGTGCACGCCGTCGTCCACGGTCAGCGAGCGCAGCCGGCGCAGCGAGGCCAGGTACTCCCCGAGGCGTCCGTCGGGATGGGCGACCAGGGTCGTGCCGCGCCCGAGGACGGTGTCGCCGGTGAGCACGGCCCGGTCGGCCGGGAGATGGAAGCTCAGGGAGTCCGCGGTGTGGCCTGGCGTGGGGACGACCCGCAGTTCGAGCCCGCCGACCGTGACCACGTCCCCGGCGCCCAGCCCCTCGTCCCCGAGCCGCAGCGCGGGATCGAGGGCGCGCACGCGGGTGCCGGTGATCTCCGCGAACCGGGACGCGCCCTCCGCGTGGTCGGCGTGCCCGTGGGTGAGCAGGGTGAGCGCTATCCGCCGGCCGGCCCTCTCCGCGGTGTCGACGACCTGGCGCAGGTGGCCGTCGTCCAGCGGGCCCGGGTCGATCACCACGGCGAGGTCGGAACCGGGCTCCGCGACGATCCAGGTGTTGGTGCCGTCCAGCGTCATGGGCGAGGCGTTGGGCGCGAGCACGTTGACGGCGCGCTCGGTGGCCGGCCCCGAACCGACCGCGCCGCGGGGCTGGCCGGGCAGGGCGGCCGCGTCGGTCATGCCGCTCCTCCACTCGGGCCCGGAGCGGCGGGGACGTGCTTGGTGAACTCGTCGTGCCCCGGCCAGCTCAGCTCCACCCGGCCGTCCAGCAGCCGGGCCCGCGCGAGCACCGGAGTGAGATCGCGTTCCGGTGCGGCGGCGAGGGCCTCGGCCGCGGTGCCGTAGGGCAGGAGCTGGCGCAGGGTGGCGATGGTGGGCGGCATCATCAGCAGCTCGCCCCTGTCGTACCCGGCGGCGGCCTCGGCGGGCCGGGTCCACACCGTGCGGTCGGCCTCGGTGGACAGGTCGCGGGTGCGCTGCCCCCCGGGGAGGGCGGCGACGAAGAACCAGGTGTCGTAGCGCCGGGACTCGAACTCCGGGGTGATCCACCGGGTCCACGCGCCCAGCAGGTCGGAGCGCAGTACGAGGCCCCGGCGGTCCAGGAACTCCGCGAAGGACAGCTCGTGCGCGACCAGGGCGAGCCGGTCCGCCTCCCAGTCGTCGCCGCTGGTGTCGCCGACGACCGTGCCGGGGCCGGTCCCGGCGAGCAGGACCCCGGCCTCCTCGTACGTCTCGCGCACGGCCGCGCAGACGATCGCCTGGGCGCCCGCCTCGTCCACACCGAGCCGGTCGGCCCACCACGCGCGCGCGGGGCCCGCCCAGCGCACGTGGTGGTCGTCGTCGCGCGGGTCGACACCGCCGCCCGGATACGCGTACGCGCCTCCGGCGAAGGCCATGGAGGCGCGTCTGCGCAGCATGTGGACGGCCGGACCGGCCGGGGTGTCCTTGAGCAGCAGCACGGTCGCCGCCCGCCGGGGGGCGACGGGAGTGAGCGTGCCGTCCGCGAGAGCGCGGATGCGGTCGGGCCACTCCGGGGGGTACCACTGACCGTTCGCCATGGGCGGAGGCTATCCCGAACAGGGCAGATGTTCGAGAGGTACCGGAACGGAGTCCGGGCGGGCTACGGCAGCAGCTCGACCAGGATCTCGACCTCGACCGGAGCGTCCAGCGGGAGCACCGCGACGCCCACGGCACTGCGGGCGTGCACGCCCTTGTCGCCGAGGACCTCGCCCAGCAGTTCGCTGGCGCCGTTGAGGACACCGGGCTGGCCGGTGAAGTCGGCGGCGGAGGCGACGAAGCCGGTGACCTTCACCACGCGGGCGATCAGGTCCAGGTCGCCGGTGACGGACTTGACGGCGGCCAGCGCGTTCAGCGCGCAGGTCCGGGCCAGGACCTTGGCCTCCTCGGCGGTGACCTCGGCGCCGACCTTGCCGGTGACCGGGAGCCGGCCGTCCACCATCGGGAGCTGGCCCGCGGTGTGGACGTACTGCCCGGAGCGCACGGCGGGCTGGTAGGCGGCCAGCGGGGGCACGACCTCCGGCAGCGTCAGGCCGAGGTCGGCGAGCCGGGCCTCGACCGCGCTCACGCCTGCTTCTCGCGCTTCAGGTAGGCGACGAGCTGCTCGGCGTTGGGGCCGGGCACCACCTGGACGAGCTCCCAGCCGTCCTCGCCCCAGGTGTCCAGGATCTGCTTCGTGGCGTGGACGAGCAGCGGCACAGTTGAGTATTCCCACTTGGTCATAGGCCGACTGTAGTCGCTGTTATCCACAGCCTCCCGCGTGAGTGCCGCCCGGACTGGTTAGGCTCGAAGACGTGAGCAGGCTCCAGGTCGTCAGCGGCAAGGGCGGGACCGGAAAGACGACGGTCGCCGCCGCTCTAGCGCTGGCCCTCGCCGGCGAGGGGAAGCGGACGCTTCTCGTCGAGGTCGAGGGCCGGCAAGGCATCGCGCAGCTCTTCGGGACCGAGGCGCTGCCCTACGAGGAGCGGAGGATCGCCACCGCTCCCGGCGGAGGCGAGGTGTACGCGCTCGCCATCGACGCCGAACAGGCACTTCTGGACTACCTCCAGATGTTCTACAAACTCGGCGGCGCCGGGCGCGCGCTGAGAAAGATCGGCGCCATAGACTTCGCCACCACCGTCGCGCCCGGTCTGCGGGACGTCCTGCTGACCGGCAAGGCGTGCGAGGCGGTGCGCCGCAAGGACAAGAAGGGCGATTTCCTCTACGACCACGTCGTGATGGACGCTCCGCCCACCGGCCGCATCACCCGCTTCCTCAACGTGAACGACGAGATGGCCGGTCTCGCCAAGATCGGCCCGATACACACTCAGGCGCAGGCCGTGATGCGGGTGCTGAAGTCCGCCGAGACGGCCGTGCACCTCGTCACGCTGCTCGAGGAGATGCCGGTCCAGGAGACCGCCGACGGGATCGCCGAACTGCGCGCGGCGGGGCTGCCGGTGGGCCGCGTCATCGTGAACATGGTCCGCCCCGAGGTGCTGGACGCGGCCGACCTGGACCTGGTCCGTACCGTCCCGCGCACCGCCGTCGCCGACGCGCTGTCCTCGGCGGGCCTCGGCGGAGCGCGGCGTGGCGGGCACGCCCAGCGGCTGGTCGACCCGCTGCTGGCACAGGCCGCCGAGTACGCCGAGCGGCACACCCTGGAGCAGGAGCAGCGCGCGGTCCTCGGCGAGCTGGATCTGCCGGTGGACGAGCTGCCTCTGCTCGCCGAGGACATGGACCTGGCGGGCCTGTACGAGCTGGCCATCGAGTTGCGGAAGCAGGGGTTGTCATGAGCCAGGAGCCGCAGACCGCCGCCGACCCGGACGCACGCTCCGGCCGGTCCCCGGCGCCGACCCTGCACGTGGACGCGCTGCTGGACGACCCGGAGACCCGGATCGTGGTGTGCTGCGGCTCCGGCGGCGTCGGCAAGACGACCACGGCCGCCGCGCTGGCCCTGAGAGCCGCCGAGCGCGGCCGCAAGGTGGTCGTCCTCACCATCGACCCCGCCAAGCGGCTGGCGCAGTCGATGGGCATCGACTCCCTGGACAACGTGCCCCGCCGGGTCAAGGGCACCGAGGACCGCCGGGAGGGGTCCCCCGTCGAGGGCGCCGAGCCCGGCGAGCTGCACGCCATGATGCTCGACATGAAGCGCACCTTCGACGAGGTCGTGGAGGCGCACGCGGACCCCGAGCGGGCGGCCCAGATCCTGGCGAACCCCTTCTACCAGACGGTCTCCGGCGGCTTCGCGGGCACGCAGGAGTACATGGCGATGGAGAAGCTCGGCCAGCTCCGTGCCGAGGACGAGTGGGACCTGATCGTCGTCGACACCCCTCCCTCCCGGAACGCGCTGGACTTCCTGGACGCGCCCAAGCGGCTCGGTTCCTTCCTGGACGGCAGGCTGATCCGGCTGCTGACCGCGCCGGCCAAGCTGGGCGGCCGCGCGGGGATGGCGTTCCTGAACGTCGGGATGTCGATGATGACCGGCACCCTGGGCAAGATCCTGGGCGGTCAGCTCCTCAAGGACGCGCAGACCTTCATCTCCGCCATGGACACCACCTTCGGCGGCTTCCGGACCCGCGCGGACGCCACCTTCAAGCTGTTGCAGGCGCCGGGGACGGCGTTCCTGGTGGTGGCGGCGCCCGAGCGGGACGCCCTGCGCGAGGCGGCGTACTTCGTGGAGCGGCTGGCGGCCGAGGAGATGCCGCTGGTCGGCCTCGTGCTCAACCGGGTCCACGGCAGCGCCGCCACCCGGCTGTCTGCCGAGCGGGCGCTCGCCGCCGCGGAAAATCTTGTGGAGCCCGGCATTGTGGATCAGACGGACGGGAATGCTGACGCTCGTAACTCCCCAGAAACAGAAGGAAGTTCAGATTCCACCCCATCGGACTCCGCCCCGGACCCGGACCGGCCCGTGGACGAACTGACCGCGGGTCTGCTGCGGCTGCACGCCGAACGCATGCGGCTGCTCGCGCGCGAGCAGCGCACGCGGGACCGTTTCATCAGTCACCACCCCGAGGTGGCCATCGTGGAAGTACCCGCGCTCCCCGGTGACGTCCACGACCTCACGGGCCTGCGCGACATCGGCGACCGCCTCGCGGCGGGGCACACGGAACTGTCCTAGCGGCGGCCCCGGGCGCCGTACAGGCACGCTCCGGTGCGGCGCGTCCGTGCGGCCCCGTCGATGCCGCCGGCCTATGCCCGACGCAAGCCGTCAGCTCACGGCCGCGTAGTTCTCGTAGACCTCGTCGTCGTCGAGAGGCACGATTCCCGTGCCGCGCTCGTACTCCGAGCGGGCGGTCTCCAGCAGCCGCCGCCAGGAGCTCACGGTGGGCCGGCGGCGCAGCAGCGCCCGGCGCTCGCGCTCCGTCATGCCTCCCCACACGCCGAACTCGACGCGGTTGTCCAGCGCGTCGGCCAGGCACTCCGTGCGCACCGGGCATCCGGTGCACACCGCCTTGGCCCTGTTCTGCGCTGCTCCCTGCACGAACAGTTCATCCGGATCAGTAGTGCGGCAGGCGGCCTGCGCACTCCAGTCGGTAACCCAGCCCATACCGGCGCCGTCCTCTCCCGAATCGAGGCTCCCCCACGGCGGCAGCGGCATATTCACCGCGGCCAGTTGAGGACGTTACGGAAGGCGCGCACAGCGCAACACCCCCTTCGGGCCCAATCTTGAATGGCCCGAACGGACTATGGGTAAGCGGCAGATCACCCGGAGGAGTGAGCGGGCGACATGCGTGATCATCCCGGCAAAGCGGGATGGTTGTGATGCGGCACATGGGGCGCCGCGTGACACACGAGGCGGTTTCGGGCACGCCCACATCGGGAAGCCGGGGCTCACCGGAGCGATTCGGGGTCGCCGGACGTATTGCTACCCGGCCGCGCCGCTGTGACAGTTGAACGCAGCTTAGGCCAACGCCTGTGCGCGTGTCCGGCGAATGACAACGTTGGGCCCCGCGTCGCCGCCCCGTCACGCCGCCATGCCGTCGCACCACCCGACCGGACGTCACGATCCTGCACCCGAACCGCCCGGGGGCCCGTCGCTCCCCCGGAACGCTTATCACCACGGATTAGGCTGCCTCCATGCCAAAGAAGCGCTCGGGCGGTGGTCTGTCGGCCACGCAGCAGGCCGCCAAGTTCCTCGGTGTCAGTGTGCTCGCCGGGGCGGTGATGGCGGGGATCGCGCTGCCGGCCGCCGGGGCGCTGGGCCTTGCCGCGAAGGGCTCGGTGCAGGGCTTCGACGAGATCCCGGCCAACCTCAAGAGCCCCCAGCTCAGCCAGCGGACGACCATACTGGACAGCCGGGGCCACCAGATGGCCAGCGTCTACTCCCGTGACCGCACGGTGGTGGAGCTGAAGGACATCTCGCCGTACATGCAGAAGTCCATCGTCGCCATCGAGGACTCGCGCTTCTACCAGCACGGCGCGATCGACCTCAAGGGTGTGCTGCGCGCGCTGAACAAGAACGCGCAGAGCGGGGGCGTCGCCCAGGGCGCGTCCACCCTCACCCAGCAGCTGGTGAAGAACTACTTCATCGAGGAGGCCGGCGACGACCCCACCAAGGTCGCCCAGGCCACCCAGCAGACCCTCGGCCGCAAGGTCCGCGAGCTGAAGTACGCGATCCAGATCGAGGAGAAGCTCGGCAAGAAGAAGATCCTGGAGAACTACCTCAACATCACCTTCTTCGGCGAGCAGGCCTACGGCGTCGAGGCCGCGGCCCAGCGCTACTTCTCCAAGCACGCCAAGGACCTCAACCTCCAGGAGTCCGCACTGCTGGCGGGCATCGTGCAGTCCCCGAGCCGCTACGACCCGGTCAACGACGAGGCCGAGGCCACCAAGCGGCGCAACACCGTGCTCCAGCGCATGGCCGATCTGGGCGACATCTCCCAGGCCGAGGCCGACCGGGCCGGCCAGGCACCGCTGGACCTGCACGTGAGCCGTCCCAAGAACGGCTGCATCACCGCGACCCGCGACTCCGCCTTCTTCTGCAAGTACGTCGAGAACGTCTTCCTGACCGACCCGGTCTTCGGCAAGTCCCGCGAGGAGCGCGCCAAGCTCTGGAACAAGGGCGGCCTGACGATCCGTACGACGCTGGACCCGCAGGCGCAGAAGTCGGTGCAGGACTCGCTCAAGGACCACGTCTACAAGTCCGACTCGGTCGCCGCGGCCGCCACCCTGGTGCAGCCGGGGACCGGCAAGGTGCTGGCGATGGGCCAGTCGAAGCCGTTCGGCTACGGCAAGGACGAGACGGAGTACAACTTCTCGGTCGACCGGGACCTGGGCGGCTCCAACTTCGGTTTCCCGACGGGCTCGACGTTCAAGCCGTTCGTGGCCGCGGCCGCGATCGAGGGCGGCAAGCCGCCGACCCAGGCGTACTCGGCGCCGTACAAGATGGCGTACCCGAGCCCGGTGCAGCGGTGCGGCTCTACGCCGTACCGCAACACCGAGAAAGAGATGGCGGAGAACGAGAACGAGTCCGAGAAGGGCCCGTACCGCATGAAGGAGGCGATGGCCAAGTCGGTCAACACCTACTTCGTGCAGCTCATCTCCGACATCGGGCTGTGCCCGGTGGCCAAGATGGCCGACAGGCTGCACGTGGTGCAGGGCGACGGCTCGAAGCTGCCGCAGACGCCGGCCATCGCGCTCGGCGCCATCGGCCTGTCCCCGCTGACCATGGCCAACGCGTATGCCACCTTCGCCTCGCGCGGCATGTACTGCACCCCGGTCGCCATCGAGTCGATCACCGAGAAGGCCGGTGACGAGGAGAAGTCGATCCCCGTGCCGAAGTCCACCTGCACGCGGGCGATGAGCGAGAAGACGGCGGACACGGTCAACACCCTGCTCCGGGACGTGATCGACTCCGGTACCGGCCAGGAGGCGGGTCTGAACGACCGGGACAGCGCGGGCAAGACGGGTACGACGGACGAGCGGAAGAACGCCTGGTTCGTCGGCTACACCCCGAACATGTCCGGCGCGGTCTGGGTCGGCAGTGCCCGGCAGAACGTGAAGATGATCGGCATCACCATCGGCGGGACGTACCACGCCCTGGTCTTCGGTGGTGGCGTGCCGGGTCCGATCTGGCGGGACGCGATGTCCGGCGCCCTGTCGGGCAAGGACGCGCCCGACTTCCATACGATCGACATCCCCGACGACCGGGACAAGGGCGACGGCGGGGGCAACGGCAGGAGTGACGGCAGCGGCGGTCGTCCGGGAACGACCGGCGGGGGCCTGATCGGCGGCCTCTTCGGCGGACTGACCGGCGGGAACGGCGGCAACAACGGCAGCCGTCCGGGCGCCGGGCAGCCGAAGCCGACCAAGCCGGGGCTCGTGCAGGGGAACGCTAACGGCGGACGCCGGAACTGAGGCTCGTCACGACAGTGGGGCCGCACCTCGTGCAAGGTGCGGCCCCACTGTCATGTCCCGCTTAGCCCTGGAGCTGCTGCTTCACGATCGCGGCGACGCGGCCTCCGTCGGCCTGGCCGGCCACCTCGGGGTTCACGATCTTCATGACGGCACCCATGGCCCGCGGCCCCTCGGCGCCGCCCGCCTTCGCCTCCTCGACGGCCCGGGCCACGATCGTGGTCAGCTCCTCGTCGGAGAGCTGCTTGGGCAGGTAGGTGGCGAGCAGCTCGCCCTCCGCCTTCTCCCGCTCGGCCTGCTCGGGGCGACCGCCCTGGGCGAAGGCGTCGGCGGCCTCACGGCGCTTCTTCGCCTCCTTGGTGATCACCTTGAGGACCTCGTCGTCGGACAGCTCGCGCTTCTCCTTGCCCGCGACCTCCTCCTTGGTGATCGCGGCGAGGGTCAGCCGGAGCGTCGCGGAGCGCAGCTCGTCGCGCTCGCGGATCGCGGCGTTGAGGTCGTCGTGGAGCTTCGACTTGAGCGTGGTGGTCATGGACCGATTGTCGCAGGTGCGGATGGCCGAACGCCCCTTGATTACGGGGACGCCAGCTCTTGGCACCGCGGCGGGGTCTGACACGATGGGCGTATGCGCGCGCGATACGGAGTACCCCTGGGAATCATGGCGGCCGGGGCCGCCGGAGTGGCGTACGCGGCGGGCTTCGAGGTCCGCTCCTTCCGCCTCCGACGAGTGACCGTGCCGGTCCTCCCGCCGGGTATGCGCCCGCTGCGGATGCTCCAGGTCTCCGACATCCACATGGTGGGCGGGCAGCGCAAGAAGCAGCGCTGGCTCCAGTCGCTGGCCGGGCTGCGCCCCGACTTCGTGATCAACACCGGTGACAACCTCTCCGACCCCGAGGGTGTCCCCGAGACGCTGGACGCGCTGGGCCCGCTGATGGAGTTCCCGGGCGCCTACGTCTTCGGCTCCAACGACTACTACGGCCCCAAACTCCGCAACCCGGCACGGTACTTGCTGGAGAAGGCGAGCGGAAGGCACGGCCTGAACGGCAACGCCCCCGCGGTCGGTGTGGTCCACAACCCCTGGGAGGACCTCAGGGACGGCTTCGACACCGCGGGCTGGCTGGACCTGACCAACCAGCGGGGCGTGCTGAAGGTCGAGGGCGTCTCCATCGAGCTGACCGGCCTGGACGACCCGCACATCAAGCGCGACCGCTACGCCCGCGTGGCCGGCGGCCCCTCCGAGGGCCACGACTTCTCGATGGGCGTCGTGCACGCGCCGTACCTGCGCACCCTGGACGCCTTCACGGCGGACGGCTACCCGCTGGTCCTCGCCGGGCACACCCACGGCGGCCAGCTCTGCATCCCCTTCTACGGCGCGCTGGTCACCAACTGCGACCTGGACACCGACCGGGTGAAGGGGCTGTCCACCCACACGGCGGAGGGCAACACCTCCTACCTGCACGTCTCGGCCGGCTGCGGCACGAACCGCTACACCCCGATCCGCTTCGCCTGCCCCCCGGAGGCGACGCTGCTGACGCTGGTGGAGCGGACGTGACCCTGGCCGAGCGGGAGTAACCCGACCGGAGTGCCCCGAATGGTTGCTTTTCGCCGTCCTGCCTAGCGTGAGGGCATGACCGCACCGATACCGCCCGTGCCCCGGGAGATCCCGGATCTGCCCGCGATCCCCTGGGAGAGCACGCCCGCACTGCAGCCGTCGTTCGTGCCGGTGACGGCGGTCGTGGCGCCGGTCCGACGCCCCCTGGTCGCCGCGTACCGCCTCCTGACCGCCCTGCTGGCGGCGGCGGGGGTGGCTCTGGAGATCCACCTGGCCGGCCCGTCCCGCGCGCTGAGCTACTTCCAGGTGCAGAGCACGGTGCTGCTGGCGGCGGTCATGCTGGTGTCGGCCTCCCGCTCCTGGCGTCCGCGCCGCGCACTGCCCGCCGCGCTGACGGGGGCGGTGCTGCTGTACGTGGTGATCGGCGCGGTGGTGTACCACGCGCTGCTGGCCCACACGACGCCACCGTTCACCATGACGGGCGCGACGGCGCCGCCGGCACGGTGGCACGCGCAGTGGGCGGCACTCCAGGTTCTGCACACGCTGGTGCCGCTGGCGGCGGTGCTGGACTGGCTGCTGCTGACCCCCGCGTCACGGATGCAGCTGCGGCAGGCGGCGGGCTGGCTGCTGTTCCCGCTGGCGTACCTGGTCCTCCTGCTGGTCCGGGCCCGCTCCCTCTACCCGTTCCTGGACGTCCCGGCCCACGGCTACCGCCACACCCTGGCCAACGCGCTCCTCCTGGGCCTCGCGATATACGCCGCCGCGGTGGTCCTCATCGCCCTGGACCACGCCCGCCCCTCCCCGGTCCGCCGCCGCGTCTGAACTGGATTTCGCCTCCGGCCCCCGGTGGGCTAAAGTAAACGACGTCGCCGCGACAGCAGCGACATCGGGGTGTAGCGCAGCTTGGCAGCGCGCTTCGTTCGGGACGAAGAGGTCGTGGGTTCAAATCCCGCCACCCCGACAGCCAAAACAGCAGGTAGACCACCTAGGAACATTTCTAGGTGGTCTTCTTGTTTTTGCCTGCGTGTCTATCTGAGTGACTACCGCTTTTCTGCGTGCCTACGAGTACCGTTCCTGCGTGCCGAAGATGCCGTCCATGACCACGGCACCGGTCTGGATCACGGGCCGGATCTGCTTCCGGTAGACCTCCTCGGTCACGGCGGTCCCCGAGTGCCCGACGAGCCGCGAGATCTCCTCCAGCGGCACGCCCCGGTCGGAGAGCAGCGAGACAAAGCTGTGCCGCAGCTCCCGCGGCGTCCACTCGTCGGCGTTGATCCCGTCGATGCCCTTGAGCGCCTGGCGGAAGGCACGGCGGACGTTGGCGGCATCGAGCGGCTTGCCGACGGCAGACGAGAAGACGAGCCCGTTTTCCTCCCACTCCTCATCAGCGGCGAGCCGGTCCCACCCCTGATCCTCGAACTGCTGCCAGAGGGCATCCACGCAGCGCGCCGGCAGAGCGAGCGTGCGCCGGGACTTCCGGGTCTTGGTGTCCCCACTCCTCCGCACCGACCGCCAGACCGCGATGTGCGGAGGCTGCGGCGGGTCGAGGTCCGGCCGGCCCTTCAGGAAGACGTGGTCCCAGGTGAGAGCCCGCAGCTCTTCCGTACGGGCACCGGTCAGGAGCGCGACGACGATGTACGCGTACATCGAGGTTCCCTCGGCGCCCTTGAGTACGGCGTCCGCTTGGGCGAAGGTGAGCGCCTTGGACGGGCGTCCGCCCTGCCCCTGAGGCACCGAGCACAACTCGACGACATTGCGCTTCACCTTGTCCCGCGCCATGGCCCGCTTGACCGCGCGGTTGAGGCAGGAGTGAATCCCCTGAAGCGTACGGGTGCTGAGCGTCTCGGCCTTGGTGGCCAGCCAGCGATCCACGTCCTCCGCACTCAGATCGCGCAGCTTGCGTGCGCCGAGAGACGGGATGACGTGATTCCGGCTTAGGAGCGTGACGGTCTCGACGGTACTGGGGTCGAGGCCCGCCAATCCGAACTCCAGCCAGTCAGCCACGGCGTCCTTCACCGTGTAGTTGGTGGGCGCGATGGCAAGACCGTCTTCGTGGTCCCGCAGCACCTCCTTGAGCTTGTTCTTCGCCTCCGTCTTGGTCCTGCCACTCCCCCGCTTCACGATCCGCTTGCCGCTCGGGTCGAAGCCGAGGTTCGCCGTGGCGATCCACCGCTGTCTCTTCTCGTCCCAGTGCAGGCCGCCGTCACCGCGGCTCCGACGCTTGGTCATCAGGCCGCACGCTCCAACTGTCCGGCGATGAACTCGCCCACGGCGGAGGCCGGGATGCGCCGGCACCGGCCGATGGCGACAGAGGGCAGGCGGCGGGTACGGATCAGGTCGTAGACCGTCGACCGTCCGACCTTCAGGCGAGCCATGACATCGGCCACGGTCAACAGCTCGTCGTCACGCATGCGTTGGTTCTCCTTCTGTTCCGGGGGCGGGTTCGAGGGTTTCGGTGAGCCAGGCTTCGGCGTCGGTGAGGCCGGTTCCGGCGTAGACCCAGTGGGCGAGGACGAGGGTCGTGTCCGGCTCGGTAGGGGCGTCGGCGGCAGCTTGTGCGCGGCGCCATTCGGCGCGGGCGTCGCGGAGGGCGCCGAGGGTGGTGGAGTAGCGGCGGGACTTGGTGGAGAAGTGGCCGCGGAAGCCGAGCATGTGGGCCCAGGCCCTCAGGCGGAGGTCTCCCAGGTCCTTGCGGCCGCCGAGGGCCCAGGCGGTGCGGATCAGTCGGCGGGCGTGGTCGGTGATGTCGAGCTGGGCGAGTTCGGCGGCGAACTTCAGGGGCCGGTCGAGAGCTCCTGTCGCGGTCTCGGCGCCCTTGGTGGCGTACTTGGCGATGTAGGCGGCGACGGCCCGCTCGGTCAGCTCCTGGCCGCCGTCGAAGTCGGCGGAGCGGATGGTGCGCACGTCGAGCTGACGGCCGAAGGTGAAGACGTGAGCCCGGCCGTCGACGACGGGCCCGTCCACGCGAACGGCGGTGGCGGCGGCATGGATGGCGTCGGTCAGCAGCTCGGCGGTGGCCCAGGCGGGAGGCGGGGTGTCGCCGCCCTCCGGGCCGTCGATGCGGATGACGGCGTGGAAGTGGACGGCGCCGCGCTTCTGGTACTCGGCGACCTTGGCGAAGGACACCCGGGCGTGCTCGCGGAAGGCCCGTTGCGTGAGGCCGGCGCGCTTGGCGACCTCGCGGCGCAGGTAGGTCGAGAAGCGGCGCCACAGCATTCCGGCGTGCGCGTTCCAGAGGACGGCCGCGTCGTAGTCGTAGGTGTCGGGGTCGAGGGCCGTGCCGAGGGCGGGGTCGTCCTGGTCGTGGCGGGTGCCACAGCGACAGGGGCGGACTGAACCGGCCGGGCCGGTGGGGCGGTTGTGGACCGGGCCGAAGCCGGGGGCGGTGAAGGTGGCGAAGGCGCGGGGGTGTGTGGCGACGCGTTCGGGGACGCCCTTACCGCCGCGCAGACCGGAGGTGATCAGGTGGAAGGTGTCCCGGCGGTAGACCTCGGCGCAGGCCGCGCAGCGGGTGGTGCGGCGGTTGTTGCAGCGGACGAGGAGGTGTCCGGCCGGGAGAGCGGCGGAGTCGAGGTGGTGGAGGACGCTGCCGATCTCGCCGGTGCGGGTGTTCACGTCGTACTCGGTGCGGTGGCCGTTGAGGCGGATCGGGTGGGTGCAGCCGCCGAGGCCCGAGAGCTGGCGCAGGAGGGCGGGCATGGTGCCGAGGGCGGCCAGGTCTCGGAGTTCGGTCAGCGGGGGCGGGGTGGCGCGGGTGATGATGGGCTTGCTCCTTCTGGCTTGGGCTGGGAGGGGTGAGGGCCCCCGGGGCGGCGGATGCTTGGCGGTATCGAGGCCGGCCCGGGGGTCTGGTGTGTCAGCGGCGGTGCTGGTCGCGGAGCATTGAGCGCAGGACTACGGCGGCGACGGCCACGGATACGGCCGTGATGGCGACGGCGGCCAGGAGCGCGGTCAGTACGACGCCGCCGACGAGGACGGCCGCGACGGCTCCGGTGCTGACGGAGATCTGCGGGACCGGGCGCCGCGTAGGCGTCGGTTCGGCCGTGGTGTGGGTGTGCGCGGGCGGCGGGGTCGGGGTCTCGGGGTACTTGGGCAGGAACACGGCGAAGCTCTCCTTACCTACTCGTCTAGTCATGTGAGCCGTTGACGACGCCGACACCGGAGCGCGTGCCGGACTCGATGGCCGGGGCCATGAACGTGTGCGAGAGCCAGAAACCGAAGAGGGCGATCAGGACGACGATCCACGTGCGGACGCCGAGGAACTTGACCGCTCCCCAGGCGAAGAAGCCGAGGACGACGACGAGCGGGAGGCTGACGGTCACGGGAGGAGGGTCCTTTCAGCGGACGGGGCAGCGGTGGGTGCGGGCGGCCAGTTCGGCGGCGGCGCGGCTGTCGTAGTCGGCGGAGAAGCCGCAGCGCGGGGCCGTGCAGGCGGCGGTGTGCTTTTCCCGGCCGCGTCCGTCGTAGGAGGTGCCGACCTGGACGGGGCCGATGCGGGAAATGGAGCGGAAGCGGCGGTTGGCACACATGGAGGGCTCCTTTCAGAGCTGTGCGGCGATGGCGTCGGCCAGGGGCAGAGGCACGCCGAGGCGGGCGCGCAGGGTCGGGGTGTCGATGGCCGTTCCGGTGCGGTTGTGGTGCTCGGTGGCGACCTTGCGTGCGTGCTCGACCAGGGCCGCCGGGACGGGGACCGCGGGCGGAGCGGGCTTCGGCTCGATTGTCGGCGCGGCCGGGAGGGCCTCGGCCGGATCGGGCGCGTCCTCCTGGTCCTCGATGGGCTGCGGTTGCTCCGGTTCGTCAGTCGTCTCGGGGTGGTCGTCCGTCGGCGGCGGGGTCGAGTGGGCGAGGAGGGTGCCGCCGAGGAAGGCGACGGCTGGCCAGCCCGCGACGAGGATGCGGAGCCAGGCCGGTACCTGGTCGATGTCGAGCAGTCCGGCGGTGGCGACGTTCGCGCCGAGGGAGGCGGTCAGCGCGATCACGAACCAGCACCACCCAGACGCCTTGGCGTCGCCGGAGCGCAGTCGGCGCCAGGCGGCTACGAGCAGCAGGTCGACGGAGACGGGATACGCCCACGCCTTCCATCCGTCCTGACCGGCGGCCGAGGCGATGTCGTGCAGGTGGGCGAAGGACAGCGCGGCGGCGATGACCGCCTGAACGAGCACCGCGTCGACGCGGGCTAGGTGGGCGCGCATGCTGCGGCTCCTTCCGGCTTCGGGCATAGGAGGGGTAGGGACGTGGCGCGAGCGCGAGGCAGTCACGCCGACCGGAGATGAAGAGGGAAGCGCCGGGTCAGTCGGTCACAGGTCGCGGCTTCACGACCGGGGACGGGATCTCGACCGGCGGCGCAGGCACGTCGGGCCGGAAGGGCTTGAGCGCGGGAAGGTCGGGGACCATGTGGGCCCAGGCGCGGCAGGTCTCGGCGGCGTCACCCAGGGAGAGATACGGCGTGCGGATGCGGGACCAGCCGCCAGAGGTGTCACCGGCCACGGCGAGGCCAGGCCGTTCGGCAGCAATGGCGCAGGCGGCGAAGACGGCTTCCGGGGCGATGTCGCCGAGTGCCATCTTGGCGGAGGCTTCGTCGTTGACGCGGTGGCAGACGCGGCCGGTCAACTGGGCCCGCAGCATGGTCGCGCCCTTGCCCAGCTCTGCGCCGAAGCGCTGCCCGCACACCTCCAGGTAGATGCCGGCGGCCCGACCGAGCTGGGCGAGACGGATGAGCTGGGTGACCATCTCGTCCCGCCGCTCCTCGTCCTTCTTCGTGGCGACGAGGAAGAGTTCCGCCACCTCGTCGACGAACAGCACTACGGGTACAGGGCGTTCACTCTGGGGCAGGCCCCCGATGTCGGAGGTGATCTCCTCGTCCGGAGTGCCGGGGGCGATGCCCTGCCGGGCCTTGATCAGGTCGTACCGTTCCTCCATTTCCCTGATGAGCGCGGGCAGCAGTTCGGCGGCCTGCTCCGGGTTCGTGGCGAGGGCCGAGAGCCGCGCGGCGAAGGGCGCGAGTTCGACGCCCCGCTTGCAGTCGATACCGACCAGGGCGACCGGCTGCCGGGCGAGTCCGGCGACGAGGTGACGCAGGTACATGGATTTACCGGACAGGGTGGCGCCGAGGGTGAGTTGGTGCGGCACGGTGCGGTAGTCGCGCAGGAAGGGTGTGGCGTCCTCGCGCAGCGCGACCGGGACCCGGAGGAGTTCGGCCCGGGTCTTGCGCGGCATGCGCACCCGGCTGAGCACGTCGAAGCCGACGAGTCGCAGGTCGACCACGCCCGGCTTCACCGTGGTGACGTAGACGGCGTGAACTCCCCAGGCGTGCCGTAGCCGTTCGGCGGAGGCGGCCACGTCGGCCGGCTCCTGGCCGGGGGCGAGACGCAGACGGAGCCGCAGTCCGGTCGTGGTCGGTCGGATGATCCCGCGACGCGGCGGTACCGGCCGGACCTCGCGGCGGCTGGTGGCCTTGACCGCCAGGACCCGGAGCCGGGACGGGGCCACGGTGAGGCCGCAGGCTTCCATGACGGAGCCGTACGAGCCGAGCAGCCGGGCGGTCGAGAGAGGTAAGCCGACCGCGGACCAGTACACGCCGGGGTGTCGCGCTCGGGTGTAGGTGGCCCCACCGCCGAGTGCTGCGACGGGGCCACCCACCTCCAGGAGCGTTGCCAGGTCGGTCATCAGGCCGTGGCCCCCACGGCGGCCGGGAAGGCGGCCGGAGTGACAGCGGCGGCCCGGTAGGCGATGCCGTGCCTCTGCTGCCCGTTGAAGACGCTCTCCCACGGCCGGGCGGCCAGACCGGGCAGCGAGACCGGCGCACCGAGCGCGAGCCCCTCGGACACCCCGCTCTCCGGAACGGTCACCTTGATCAGGGACGACTCTCCCTCCTCGATGTACACGACGCCGATCGTCATCAGCGCCTCGCCGCTGACGGCGTCCTTCGCGATCTCGCCCGTCTGCCGGTCGCGGACCTTGGGCTCGGGTGCCTCGGTCAGCAGGATCGTCGCGGCCGAGGTCTCCACACGGATGGTGCGCAAGGCTTCTCCCCATCTACTCGTCTATACAAGAAACGATCTGAGTCCCCGTCATCGCCGGGAACGAGATCACCTTGCCACACAACTTGCCCACTCGTCTATACGAGTATGCATGTCGGTGTGTACGAGTTCCTCCGAGTGAAAACGCCAGCACCCCGCTGGCATCACCACTTGAGACGGGCCCGGTCTTCATGGATCCGAATCACGAAGTCCGTCGCAAGCTCACCGCCGTCATCCGGGGCAAGGACGAGGGCTTCTTGACGGATGCGCTCATCAGCGGTCAGAGCAGCTTGCAGGTCGTGAGCCAACCAGGCGTCACGCGAGGCGTCGAAGAGAGGTCGAATGGTGGCCCATCCAGGGCCAGGCTCGAAACGACAGTCTGTCCAGAACATATCGACCTCACCAGGCCATACCGTTCCCAAGATGTGGTCCCCCTGCATGAGCCGCCAACTCTTCGCCGACACGGATCCCCCTTGATGAGCCATGCGTTTACGTCGCCGGAAGCTGGTAGGAGAGTACGTACGCGTCCGCCGCCATCACCGTGTCACAGACCTCCACGGCCCGCCCCTCAGTGTCGAAGGCGGTGCGGACGAGGTGGATGACCGGCACACCTGCGGCCAGGCGCAGCGTCTTGACCTCGGCGGGCGAAGGCATCCGGGCGCGAATCTCCTCCTCGAAGTGGTCGAGGTGGTGACCCAGCTCTTCGAGCCGGGCGTAGATGCCGCCGGGCCCGGGGTTGGGTTCGGCGATCTGCGTACCGCGGGCGATGTCGAGCGGCAGGTAGGACGTGGCGAACTCCACCGGGCGCCCGTCGAGCAGGTACCGGCGCCGCCGGGCGAGCACGCGGCGCACGGAGCCGAGGCGCGTGGAGATGTCCTGGCTCGCCTTCTCCTCCTTGACCTCCAGGCTGTCGACCTGCGGATGACTGCCGGCTGCGTCGGCCTCCACGATGAACGCGGACTTGCCCTGCTCGCGGTGGCGGCGGGCGAAGCGGTCGGAGGCGAGCCGGCGCACGGGTGGCCGGGGCCTGACGAAGACGCCCTTGCCGTGCTCGGCGTGCACCAGGCCCTCGCCCGTGAGGATCGAGAAGGAGTTCCGGACCGTCATCCGGGACACGCCGTAGTGCTCGACCAGTTCGGCCTCGGAGGGCAGCTTCTCCCCTTCCTTGAAGCGCCCACGATCGATGGCCTCGCGCAGCTGGTCGGCGATCTGCCGGAAGACCGCACGATCACTCGTGGGGTCCAGCGCGCCGAGAACGCTCGGTAGAGAGGTCACGGATACTCCTTTAGGTATCTAGACGAGTGGGCGAGTGTTGTTGCTACGGTGGAGAGCCTAGCCAGCCGAGAGGGCCGAGGAACGTGAGCACAGAACGCCCGCACTCCGTCAGCGTCGCCGGGGTCATCGTCGACGACAACGGCCGAGCCCTCTTGATCAAGCGCCGCGACAACGGCCATTGGGAACCGCCGGGCGGAGTCCTCGAACCCGAGGAGACCATCCCCGACGGCCTTCAGCGTGAGGTCCTCGAAGAGACCGGCATCAAGATCGCCCTTCCGGCGACCCTCACCGGCGTCTACAAGAACATGACGGGCCTGATCGTCTCGCTGGTCTTCCGCTGCGAAGCGCTCGACGGCACCCCCACCACGGGGGACGAGACCCGAGCCCTTCGCTGGGCCACCCGTGATGAGGTCACCGAACTCACCGACGAGGCGTACGCGATCCGCGTCCTGGACGCACTCGACGCGACGACCCCGCCGGCCATCCGCGCCCACGACGGCGTGAAACTCGTCTAGTCCGAACCCGCTGCACATGGCGGCCTACCTGCATGAAGGAACTTGTATGCACGAGTATACGAGTAGTGCTCGGGTCTGGGGGCTGAGTTGCCCAGGATTCCCGGAAGAGGTGAGCCGGGCCCGCCGATGGACCCGCGACATCCTGCGAGGCTCCCCCTTAGCCGAGGACGCCGAACTGATCGTGAGCGAGCTGAGCGCGAACGCGATCCTGCACACGGCGAGCGGTCAGGCATACGGCAGCTTCCACCTGGCCGTCGCGGTCTCCGCTCAGGTGGTGGCGGTCTCGGTCACGGATGACGGCGGTACGGGGACGGCCCCGAAGATCGAGCACCAGGACCAGGACGCCGAGCACGGCCGGGGCCTGGGCATGGTCAGCGTCATCGCTCACCGGGTCGTCGTGCACGACAGCGACCACGGCCACACGGTCACCGCGGAGTTGTACGCGGACGCCCGGCTGGGAGGCCACCCGTGCTGATGAAGCCACCACAGCGGGGCTACTGGTGCGAGTGCTGGACCGAGAACCTGGCCGAGGAGTGGCCGCCGGCATTGCTGGCATCGTTCGACGCCTACTCCTCAGCGCAGGCGGACCGGTGGGTTGCAGTCGTGCTCCGCACGATCTCACCAGCACTGGACGCGGATGCCTCCGACGTGGCGTGGGAGTGGCTGTACGAGGGGCGCATCGAGACCCGGCGAGCTCTGCTGCGATCCGAGCCCTGCACCGTGTCAGTCACCAACGCCAGCACGCGGATCACCTGGACGATCCGCCCGGTGCTCTTCCTGCCACTCATGCACCGTCAAGGCGCAGAACTCCCCGCCTGTGCACGGACCTTCAAGCACCGTCGGACAGACTGAGTTACAACTTTCTCTACTGGTTCAAGGCGGCTCGCTCCGCTCACCGCGCGCGGCCCGGCCCCCGGCCGGGCCTGCGCTCCTGTCTCCGCCCCGCTCCAGCCCAGCCGGCGCCCGTGCCGCGCGCCCAGCAATTAGCCGCCTGATGCCAGAGAAGGGTAAGTCGTGGCTGGGGCGGTCGGCTCCGCGGCTTTACGCAGCCACTTTGGGGCGAGCCTCGAAGATCATGGCCCCAACGTCGTGCTTTACCGGGCAGGTCCACAGACTGCCCGACGCGCCGGAAGCTTACGGGGCCATGATCACTCGCCCCAAAGCAGCTCCAGCCCAAAGCCGCTCCGCCGCCCGCGAAGGGCACGTGACCCACCCTTCGGTACGGCAGACTAGTGCACGCCCTAAGCAAGTCTTGAGAGCGAGGCAGCGTGGCACGTATGAGCGAGGAAGAGGGCAACATCTTCGAGGAGAGTCCCGCAGAGCTCGAAGTGAATTCTTCCGACATCGAGCCTGATAGTGACCTGCGTGAGCGTTGGGAGCGCCACCAAAGGGACCTTATCAGTCATGCGATGGACTTCACTGTTTGGTCTGTTGTCTCTCTCGTCAGAGAAGGGAATCTGGACCTCTTCCCAGAATTCGAGCGCCGCGACAGGTGGGATATCAACAGGAAGTCACGACTAATTGAATCCTTCCTGTTGAACATTCCCATCCCTGCGGTTTTTCTCAACGAAGAAGACTATGGCCAGTATTCCGTCATTGACGGAAAACAAAGAATAACAGCCCTGGTGGAATTCATCGAAGGGCACTACGCCCTCAAGGGGCTTGGCGTATTGCAAGAGGCGGAAGGAAAGACATATCAAGACCTAGACCCAGCCATCCAACGATCTCTGATCTCCACGGGGACAATCCGTGCGGTAATCCTCAGGCGCCTTTCGGACCCCGATATGAAGTACCAGGTATTTGCCCGACTGAACACGGGTGGTGTGCCACTGAACGCTCAAGAGTTGAGAAACGCCGTGCACCCCGGACCATTCAATCGTCTAACTGTCGAACTTTCAGAAGATCTCGCATTTCAAGCAGCAATTGATAGTGGTCCTTTCAGTGCGATCTACCGGGAAATGAGAGACGTCGAGCTCGTATTGCGCTACTTCACTTTGGTCGACGACCCCTTGGCTTACCGCAGGTCGATGGCTCATGCCCTGACAGACACCCTAGCTCGGAAAAATCACTCGACGCCGCAGGAGATTGAGCGGTGCAAAAACGACTTCATGTCGTCTTTCAACAAGTGCAGAGCAGCTTTTGGAGATCTTCTATTCCGTAGATGGCAGCCGGAGAGGAACGCCCCATCAAAGCGAATCTCAGTCGCCGTCTACGAAGCACAAATGATAGCCGTGCGAGATTGGGAGATCAGTAAGCTCACACGAAACTCGTGGTTCATTCAGGAGAGAACGAAAGAGCTTTTCACGCTACCTGAATTCCAAGAATCGCTACGCTTCGGAAATCAATTGCCACATAGCCTGGTCCGGCGAGTCGAGTTTTTCAAGGAACTCCTCAACCGTGCGGCGAGGTAGCAATGGCGCTGAACAAGTTCCGGGCACAATTGGTCGACGTCGAAGGCATGCTGGACCTTGTTGAGTCAATTACACTGGGCGACCCTTCTCTGTCATACCTGCGTCACCGGCTCGACCCCAGTCCCTTACTCGCCGGCGCTGTTGTTCTGTTGTGCGCAAGGTTCGAAGAGTTTCTTAAAGAAATCATAGCCTACGCACTCGAACGTCACAGCCTCTGCGATCCTCCGATGACACTCTGGGATCTCCCGGAGAACGTTCAAGTGCACCTGATTTCAAAGAGCCTAAATGCCGCTCTCCAGGGAATTCGGCACGGCGAACCTAGAACACCATCCCAACGTATCGCTGAGGGTGTGGAAGCAGCGAAACATGTTGTAGGCGGGAACATCAAGGCGGAACATGCCATCGAAACTGGGGGCAACCCAGGTCCTAAAACAGTCGCAGAGCTAATGAAGCTTGTCGGCGTAGATAACGCCTGGAAGCGCATCACCGAACACTTCGATGCTTCCTGTACAGCGCCCACCCTTCCAACGTTAAACAGCATTGCAGTAGGTAAGCTAGAAGACCGCCTAGGACAGATCATGCGTCTACGAAACATTGTCGCCCATAGCGGCGCTAATATCCCATCTTCTCCCGCAGAGATTCGTTTCAACGTGGCCTTCCTTAGCCAGCTATCTACCTCGATTTACGAAGTCCTGAAAGACCACGTTCAGCAGTACGCCAGGTCTCTTGGCAGGCAGCCGGCGGCTTGGCAGCCTTAGATCCCCTAGACACCAGGCAGATTTACCGAAGAAGGGTGCACTCAAACTGCCTCGTTATTTCAATACGCCCCTCTGAACAGAGCAGCCCAAGCTCGCCAGGATAGGCTTCCACCGTGACACCGCAGACACCACAGACTCCATCCGACACTGAGATCCCTGCTGACTCCATCAAGCACGGCGAGGTGTACACCCAGCGTTGGGTCGTAGATATGATCCTTGACCTGATCGGCTACACCGCGGACCGGGACCTCGCCAGCTTGACAATCACGGACCCTGCGTGTGGGGGTGGGGCCTTCCTTGTCGCGATCGCCGAGCGGCTGAGCCAGTCCTGCCGCAAGTATGATCGTGAGCTCCCTTTCACGTCTGTCCAAGCTTTCGATCTTCTTGAGCGAAACGTGGCGAGTAGTCGACGAAGCATCGAAGCGACACTCGTTGATGAGGGTTGGGGGCAACAGGTAGCGCAAGATCTTGCCTCTCAGTGGGTAAAGCAGGGGGACTACCTGCTGCAAGATCAACACACCCAGACGGACCTCGTCGTGGGCAACCCACCCTATATTCGCATCGAGGACGTTCCCGCGTCACGAATGGATTTGTATCGGCGCCGGAATAGGACCATGACCGGTAGGTCAGACATCTACGTAGGCTTCTACGAGCAGGGGCTGAAAGCACTTAAGCCCGGTGGAAAACTAGGGTTCATTTGTGCTGATCGATGGATGAGGAACCAGTACGGGCGCAACCTGCGAGAGCTGATCTCTGAGAATTATGCAGTCGACTGCCTCATCGTCATGCATGACGTCGATGCTTTCGAAGACAAAGTGGCAGCCTATCCAGCAATCACGGTCATCCGCAGTGGACCCCAGCAAGCTGCAACTGTTGTCGACACCACCAAGGAACTGAGTCAGCGTCATTCCGACGAGCTTGTTTCATGGGTTGAGTCTTCAAAAACCGCGAATAGCGCACATAGCGCTTTCCGTGCCGCACGTCTTCCACACTGGTTTCAAGGCACGGAGTCTTGGCCGATGGGCAGCCCTGAACGACTCGCTCTCCTCGAAGATCTCAGCGACCGATACCCGACGCTCGAAGAAACTGGCGTAAAGGTGGGAATCGGAGTCGCAACGGGGGCAGACTCTGTTTTCGTAACTACAGACCACGATCTAGTAGAACGTGACCGGCTACTTCCGCTATCCATGGTCAGAGACGCCAAGACAGGTAATTTTATTTGGACGGGGCATTACCTAGTCAACCCGTGGACTGAAAATGGAGATCTCGTAGCCTTTGAAGGCTATCCGCGTCTGCGCTCATTCTTCGAAAAGAATCGACCAGCTCTAGAGCGTCGTCATGTAGCTAGGAAGACCCCTAACCGCTGGTATCGCACCATCGACAAGGTCGACGCGAGCTTGACTAGCCGACCTAAGCTGCTCTTTCCCGATATGAAACTCAATATCCATCCAACACTTGAGGATGGCGGGCACTATCCGCACCATAATTTGTATTACATGGTCTCGGATCGTTGGGATCTAGAAGTTCTCGGTGGCATTCTCCTATCGCGCCTGGCTCAAACTTTTGTTGAAGCCTACGCAGTGAGGATGCGCGGGGGGACGCTCAGGTTTCAAGCACAGTACCTGAGGCGGATCCGCGTGCCTAATCCAGATGTGTTGACCTCCGACCTCACACAGGCTTTGGCTGAAGCATTCAGGCGCCGCGACGTAGAGGGAGCCACTCAAGCAGCTCTAAGCGCCTACGGGATCGATAATCTTCCGGCCTATTAGAAGGTCACTCCTCGGGGTCCTGCTCGGGTACGGGAATCTCCCTGGCCTCTCTCCTCTCTCGGACTGCGACATGCATTTCGATAGGAGTCCTCGACAGAACAGCAGCTACCATATCCTCGAAAAATCTGTTGATTGACACGTCTTCGGGAACAAGCTCGGGACGCACCTTAATACCTTCTGCAGTACGCGGGGTCCAATCAGCAATGATGAGGGCCGTCGCATCATAGACGTCCAACTCGGCTTTCAGCTTTCTCATCATGTCAATCGCACGCTCATACGAACCAGGCGCTTGTGAGTGGATCGATGAGTTCAGCAGAAATACAAAGCCAATTGCGGCCAGGGGGTGTCGCCCGCGCAAGTTCTTTGCGTCACCGTAGGACTCTTCAAAGCGATTGAACATGTTGTTGCCGAACGAAGATTCCATGGTCTTTGTGGAAACCATGATCTCAGGCCCTCGGGCCCATTGCGCCACAACAACATCAACCTGCTTCACGTATGCTCTGCCAAGCACCTTTGCACTGGTCGGCGCCGTCCTCTTGTCCTTGAGTAGACGCTTGTGCAGGTCGGCGCGCATCGCTTTCGGGAGCCTATTGATGAATGTCGAAACTTCGTGTGGCAGGACTCTTGGCGCCTCTTGACGGGGCCATACCTCATCCGCATGAAATCCTGCTCGCCTCAATTCGTGAGCTATCCAGGAATCCAGAGCCTTGGCCAGCCAGCCGCTTTGTGAGGTCGCCCCTTGACCGATCGGGATACCAATCAAGTCTTCCAACAGCCCCATATCGGCGTAGTATTCGCCCCCCTTCCACGGAGAGGTGTCACCTGCGCCGGCCAGGAGAGGTTCGAACTCGACAAAGCTGTCTTCAGACATTGACTACCAATTCAGATATTTGACCTAAATGTACGCGGCGGGTGTGCGGCGCACTTGCAGCACGCTAGAGGATCTTGAGCCGTCTCGTCGCCGGAACCGTGGACTATATGCGGACCGAGGAAGCGCCGATCTTCCTCTGAACCCCACCGACCTGCGGAGATGGTAGACAAACAGTCGGCCTCCGGAGCCATGTGTGATCAAACCACTCCGCCAGGTAAGTCGGTTCGGCATACTCAGGCGCCTGGACGGCGAGCGCAGGGGGTGGGAGATGTACGGCCGGAGCGATGAGGCATGGGATCAGTTGGCCAGTGCTGGCTTAAGGTTCCTCGTTGAGCGGGCACAGCTCCGCAAGGTCACGACCTACACGGAGATGAACTCTGTGCTGGTGCGGCGGACCGGGCTTCCAGGCTTCGACTTCGAGCAGGCGGACGAACGCGCAGCGATGGGTCATCTGCTCGGGCTGATAGTTGAACGGGACTACCCGGAGAGCAGGCTCATGATCTCCGCCCTGGTCCACTACCTCGGCGCGAACGACGCCGGACCTGGTTTCTATACCCTCGCGCAGCAGCTCGGCCTACTCCCCAAGAGTTCCTCCGCAATGGCCAAACTGGAGTTCTGGATTGGGCAGGTCAACTCACTCCACGACGTTCATACCCGCTCGTAGCTACCGGGAAAAGCGGTCTGTCATGGCGCTTGTGCTGGTCCACGGCTGACGGCGTGGCTCAGGCCGGCGGGGGCACAGCGAGGCACACGCGTGCCTGCCTGGGCGGCTGACCCACCGTAGTGGCTAACTTTCGTCGGCTGAGGTTCAGTCAGGACGGGTCGAGGGTGCTGGCCGCCAGCTGAGCGCGCCGAAGCTGGGCCGTCTCTGGGCCGTCCGAGGTCGCTCAACAGCAGCCAATGACGACCAACGACGACCACCAGGCGCACGAGCCCACCGCCCCTGAGCAGCAAAAACGCAGGTCACCAAGATCCCCGACAAGACCCAGGGCAAGAAGAAGTAGTGCACCGAGCGGTAAGCGCCTGGCGTTACGATCAGGCGGTAGGACGGCGGCGAGCGCGGAGCCAGTGGACGCCCTTTGCGACGTAGACGGTGGTCATCAGCGCGAAGCCGGCGAAGGTGAGCCAGAACCAGGATTCCGCCACTGCGAGACTAAGCAGCACGCCGCCCAAGAGCAGTAGCGAGCCGATGACGTCCATCAGGTCAAGGCGCGCCTTGGAACGCACCGCCGAATCGGATCCGCGCAGTCGGCGGATGACGGGAGCCAGGCCGAGGGCCTGCAGGACGGTCAGACCAAGAGCGATCCAGACGAACCCGCCGCGTATGTCCACGGCGCGCACTGTATCGCGCCCCCCGGAACCCTTGAGTGTCTAACTGCGTGACAACGCCGACGAACAGCGGCGGACGAGCGCGGACTCCAGCGGACCATCAGCGCCGGTAGGAAGCGTGCGAGCCCAAGGCAGACCCCCTACCCAAGTTGCTTCGGGACGAAGAGGTCGTGGGTTCAAATCCCGCCACCCCGACAGCCGTAACAGCAGATCAGGCCGGTACTGGATTCAGTACCGGCCTGATCTGTCTCTGGTTGCGTGTCCTTGCGTGCGCCGAGAGGCGGAACGACGTGATTGCGGCTCAGGAGCGCGACGGACTCGACGGTACGGGGGTCGAGGCCCGCCGATCCGAACGCCAGCCAGTCGGCCACGGCGTCCTTGACCGTCTCCTGGATCCGGGAGGCCGACGCGCACCTGGTCGACGGCGGCGACGCGACCTGTCTGTGCCGCTGGATGCGGGAGTCCGGGCTGGCCGATCTGCTGCCTTCACTGCACATTTGCTGGCTCATGCGTTGCCACTCTGCGACTATCCAGGCATGCTCATGATCAACGATGACCTTGGACGTCTTTCCTACGACATGACAGGTGAAGGCTCGCCCGTCGTGCTCGTACACGCCGGTGTCGCCGATCACCACATGTGGGACGCGGTCGTGCCCGCCCTCGCGGAACGGCACACCGTGATCCGCTATGACCTGCGCGGTTTCGGTGAGTCCGCGCCGCCCAGCGGCCCGTTCCGCGAGACCGACGACCTGCTCCGCCTCCTGGACCACCTCGGCCACCAACGTGTCCGGCTCGTGGGCGCGTCCTGGGGTGGCCGCGTGGCCCTGGACTTCACGCTCACCCACCCGGACCGGGTGCACTCCTTGGTGATGCTCGCCGCACCCTGGCCGCGCTACCACTGGTCTGCGGACATGATCGCGTACGACGAGGCCGAGACTGCGGCCCTGGAAGCGGGCGACCTGGACGCCGCCGTCCAGATCAACCTGGACATGTGGCTGCGCGGCCCCCTTCGCGACTGGGGCGACGTGGCCGACGGACTGGCCGACCGGCTCCGTGGCGCGGTGCGGACATCGCTGGTGAACCAGGACATCGTCGGACAATACTCCCAGGGTCCCGCGAGCGGCGACCTGGCCGACATCTCCGTCCCCACGCTGGTGGGCGTCGGCAAGCTGGACGTGGCCGACTTCCAGGACATCGCCCGCCGCTACGCCGCCGAGATCCCCGGCTCCGAACTGGTCGAGTTCGCTGCCGCCGCGCATCTCATCGCCCTGGACACGCCCACCGAACTCAACGCTGCACTTGGCCCGTTCCTCGCCCGTTAGGGCGTGTACCGAGTCTTGATCGATCTGCGGGACCGGCCCTTGCAGGAGGGCTTGCCCACGTAGATCATCTTGGATGGCGCGCAGGCAACGCATCCACGCGCAATGGGAGTTCATCGGTCTTTTTCTTGCCGTCCTTCTGCTTGCCGCCCGCCCGGAGCCTCCCGAGCTCCCGGAGCGTTCGCCTGATGTCGGCACAGGGCACGTGTGTGCAGACCTCCGCGGTCACCGCGGTCTCGCGGTGGCGGAGGACCTGCATCCCGATCCGAAGGGTGGACGTCGAGGGCGGCGAGGAGCGAGGCACACGTGTGGCGGGTGTCGTGGACGCGGATCCGCCTGACGCCGGCACGCTCGCAGCGGCGGTCGGACGCGCGGGTGAGGTTCCGCGGCTCCACCGGGATGCCGTTGCGGGTGGGGAGGACGAGGCCCGATTCCGTCCGGAGATCCGCGGCCCGTTCCCTCGCCGCCTGCTGCTCCTTCTTACGGAGCCGAAGCGCCGCCAGGCAGATGTCCGGCTGTGGAAGCACCGCCTCGGACGCCTGGTGTCCTGGCCGTTTCGGTGGGGAGCAGGCGCCGGCGAACTCCCTGCAGCTCGTGGCGGACGTGCAGCTCCCCCGCATCGAGGTCCACGTCCGACCACTTCGGTCCCGTCACGGGCGCCGAGGACCTCGCCGTGATCCCGGCTTTCTATGGCCCACGCGGCTCATGGGGCCATGGTCGCCCGCGGCAGCTCCCGCCCGGAACGGCTCCGCCGGTGTTCGGCTGGCCGCTCGCCGGTTGAGCTCCCCGTGTGAACCGAGGCATTCGTTCGGACGCAGCTGCGGCACGTCCCTTCGTGCTCGCCCCTCCTCACGGCTTCAGTGATCCCGTCTGTTCGGATGATCCGTGGCCGATGCCCGGCCGGCCGGGCTGCTTCCCAGCGATCGGCCCCTTCAGGAGGTTCAGTGAAGTCGTCAAGGTGGTTGGCTGGCATCGTCTCGACGGTCGGCCTGTCCGGTTCCCTCGTCATGGGCGCCTCAGTCTCGTCGTCCGCGACCGCGGCTGACCACGACGGCAGGACGGCGGCCTTTCGGCAGGCCCGGCCGGACACGTCGGCACCTGCGGCAGCCGCACCGGTCCGGCCTGCTGCGCAGCCCGGCGACGGGCCGATCTGGCCGGGTGAGCCACGCGCGTGCAAGGGCCTGGTGCCCTACCCCATCCCCCCGGCCTTCCGCCCGTACTACTTCTGCGGCGACTGGCGGCTCGGCCCCAGGCGGTTGCCGACCCGCGGGCCGGTGGGAGCCATCCTCAAGGGCTACGACCGGCTCGGCGGACTCACCGCCGTGGAGTTCCTGGACCGCTGGTGGAATCCGAACGCCGACTCGGGCCAGGGCGACTGGCGCTATCCGCCGGACGACGGCTTCGCGCACAACGCCCAGGGCGGTGTCATCGCGGCGCCGCTGGTGCTGCACGCGAACCAGAAACTGATGCTCGACCGCTTCGGCGCCGAGGCGGGCCGGTTCCTCGCCCCGGCAGGCACGAAGTACGGGCTGAGGGCGCTCCCGCCGTCCAGCCTCAACACCATCGACCCTCGCTACCCCTACGACTACCACCTGTACCGGCTCGCCAAGGACGTCACCGTGTGCGCGGGCCCGCAGGCCCCGGCGTTCGAGCAACCGGGCACGGGCACCCAGTACGTGACCTCGAGCTCGTTCTGCCCGAGCATCCCCCGCACCAACGTGGCCGACCTGGTGAACAACGGCACCCTGGTACGGCTGAAGACCACGCATCCGTCCCGGTCGTGACCGTGCGGCCCGTGGTGGGAGACTGGCTCCATGGACCGGTTCGAGCTGTGCCGCGCCCTTCGGTCGGCCGGCGTCCCGGAGGCGTACTACGAGATCCAGGACTGTCCCCACGGGCCTTGCACGACTGATCGGTACTTCCTCGAGGAGCGCGGCGGCCTGTGGGCCGTGGGTGTCCATGAGCGCGGCACGCGCGAGGTGTGGGAACGGTTCACGGACGAGGACCAGGCGTGCCGCTGGCTCCACGACCGCCTGACCGACGAGGGACCTCCGCCCGTACCGCCCACTCCCGAGGAGATGGACCGGCTCCTGCACGGCGGTGAAGGCATCCAACGGCGGGCCCGCGAGGCCCTGGACCAGGCCCTGGCCGAGGCCCGCGGCCGGACCACGGAAGAGCCCCGCCCCGACGGGGGTCGTGCGCAACCCCCGCCGGCGGGATGACCCCTCGCCCGGCCTCTCCCCGGTGACGAAGACCTCGGGGGAGGCCGGGCGAGGGTGTTCACGGGTGCCGAGCGGCCGCCGGGGCGTCACATGACCGGCTCAAGGCTTCGGATCCAGTCGAGTCGGTCCTGCGCGGCACCGGCCGCGGCTTCTCGGGTTCCCGGCCTTCTCGGTGCAGGCCCGTCGCCTGTTCCGTTCGGGCCCGCAGGCCGCTCGGATCGCCCGCCCGCCGTCAGGTGACGCCGCTGGCTCACGGGCGTGCAGGCGAGTTCACGCGGCCAGGGCGCGCTTGGTTCGGACCGAGAGCTGATCGAGGATCTCGGTGTCGCCGGCCGCCAGCCGATCGAGTGCCAAGGACGCGAGATCCGTCGGCTCGTTGAGATCCTCCTCCGGGAGCGGGAAGTCGTGCTCCGCCGCGAAGGCCAGCAGCGTCGACGTGGCGATCAGTCCCGGGACGAGTGCGCTCACCAAGGTGCCCTGGCCGGCCAGCTCGGCGCGGATTCCGTTGGTCAGACCCCACTCGGCGGACTTGGCGGCCGCGTACGCGGTGTTGCCCGGCACCGTCTCCCAGGCTGCCGCCGAAAGGACGTTGAGGATCGCTCCGCCGCCGTTGCGTCCCAGGACCGGGGCGAAGGCCCGGACCATCAGGAGGGTGCCGTAGTAGTTGGTGTCCATCACCCCGCGGATCGCCGACATGTCGCCGGTGACGAGGTTGCCTCCGTCGGTCGACGCCGCGTTGTTGATGAGCAGCGTGACATCGCCGGCCCGGTCGGCGGCGGCTGCGACCGAGCGCGCGTCGGTGATGTCCAGAGCGAGCGGCTCGACCCCGTCCAGGTCCACGAGCTCGGGGCGTCGTGCGGCGGCGTGGACCGTGGCACCACGCCGTACCAGTTCCCCGGCGAAGGCTCGCCCCAGCCCTCTGTTCGCGCCGGTCACGATGGCGGTCGTCGTGCTCAGATCCATTCCTGCTCCTCGCTGCTCGTGCGTTCGGGACGCACACCGCTTCCGGGTCGCGTCGGCGGTGCCGGGAACGGGGTGGGCCGGGGAACCTCATGCTCATGAGCGCGCCCCCCTGCCTCCGGCTCCCATCTCAGCGGTCCGGGCGGGCGAGGAGCGCGTGACACCTTGTGTGGTTGTCAAGCGCTATGTAGGTTCCTGATGAATACCAACCTCACACTGGCCGGGAAGGGCGTCAATAACGCACTTTGCCCGTACCAAGTACCGGGAGGGATACCGATGACCTCGAACGCACCGCGGATAGCACCGCGCTTCGTCTCCACCTGCCCGACCCGCCCGATCCTCGATCAGGTAGCCGACAAGTGGTCGATGATGGCGCTGACCGTGCTGGAGGAACCGACGCGCTTCAACGAGCTCCGCCGTCAGCTCGAGGGGGTGACCCAGCGGGTCCTCACGCAGACGCTCCGCAGGCTGGAACGCAACGGGCTCGTCTCTCGTCGCGTCCTGGAGACCTCCCCCGTCGGCGTGGAGTACTCACTGACCCCCCTCGGCCACTCGTTCCGCGAACCGTTCACACGCCTCTACGAGTGGACCCTCGACCACAGTGACGAGATCGAGCGGGCCCAGCAGGACTTCGACCGCCGAGGAAACGGCTGAGCGGCGCCGGCGACGGCTCCGCGATCGGGGCGGACCCACCCGTCAACCAAGTGATCTCCCTGCACGAGGCGCTGCGCGGGCTCCAGGGATTCGACGACCTGCTCCGGTACGCCGCGGTCACCGCCGCTTGGAGTTCCGTGGCCGTGAGATGGGTGGGCTCGGCCAGGTCGGCGGCCACTTCGTAGTCCTCCAGGAGCAGGAAGACGTGGCAGGCTTGGGCGAAGGCGGGGGCTGGGAGCGCGCCATGACTGAACTCTCGGAGAAGGTCGAGGTGGTGGGCTGTGGCGGTGTCCGGGGGAACGTCCGCGGGGTGGGACCAGGCGTGGTGAGGGGCGTATGCGGCCGCCACCGCGCGGAGGTCCGGGTGGCGGGCCGCTTGCCTGCGGGCGTGGCGGGTGAAGCGGGCCCGGGCCGCGTCTGTGCCCTCCGGGAAGACTGCTGTCATGAAGGGCTTGGTGCCGGACAGCAGGACATGGCCGGGCGCCAGGGAGAGCAGCGCCCGCCTGGCGATCGGGGGTCCAGAGGAGGCTGGAAGGCCGGACGGAAGCCTCGGCGGGGAGTTCGCGGGCGACGACATCGGTTCCCACGCCGAGAGACGCATACCGGAGGCAGGCGGCTCCAGTCTCGTGGCACCCCGCCGTCACCCAGCGCGCCAGTGTCGCATCAAAGTCGCTCACCAACGGCGAGGGCGTCACTGATGTGCCCGTCAGCCAGGCAGGGGACAAGTTTCCGTCGGGAGCGAGTAGTACCGCGAACTCTGTACTTCCGCCATCACAGCCACTTCAAGTAACCCTGTGATCACAGAACAGGCTCGTTCAGTAACCCTCTGGCGTCAGACCTGTTCAGCTCCAATAGAGCTTCTTCTTCGTATATGTTGATGTCATCGATGTAGGCCGCTACCCCATCCCGGACAGCGCTGAAGGTGACATTCGCCGTGGCGGTGTCATCCGCCAGGCCACCTTCAGAAATGGAGATGTAGGCATGCACGGGTGTTTTGATCTGCTCGGGTAGATTCCGAAGCGCGAGGCAGGCATAGGCGAGCGAGCGCCGCAGGAGAAGTTCCTCCCTTTCTGCACCCGACACGCTCAAGTCGTAGTCCATCATTCCGCGCCCGTTCGCCTGGGCCTCAAAATACGATGTATCGTCCACACTGCTGGAGACAGACGGACCACTCGGCACATTTAGAGCAGTTAGAAGAACAGCGCCTCTATCGTCGACAATCCACCCCGCCTCAGCAATCTCCCTGAATGCAATGGGTGCCTCATCCGCCTGAACGGGCGGAATACCTCCGGTCACAAGAGACCTCATCACGGCATTCATCTTCACAGTCAGCTCTCTCCCAAAACATTGGCTGAGTCCACACCGAGCGGGGCGTACCGAAGGTGAGTAGCGCCGGTCGCGCGGCACCGACCACCACCGATCCGCCACAACCGCATCAGGCGCTCGCCAACGGCAGCGAGATCACTGGCTTTCCGCTCAGCCAGGCAGACGACAGGTTTCCGTCCGGGGTGAGCAGTACAACCAGCCCTGCATTTGCCGGTCCATCAGGGGATCCCCTCTATTCAGAGCCATCCCCGCATGGAGCGCCATATTCAGAGGTAAGCAAGGTCGGCACCCTCAGCGAAGAACTCAATAAGATCTCGCTCGCTTGACTCGGCTTCCTTCGCCGAGAAAAAATGATCACCGGCTGCCATTTCTCTTGCAACCCCGGTCGTAAGATTCTGCAGGGCAGAAAATCACGTTCCCTGAAACCGCATTCCGGTTCGAGTCACCAGGGAACAGGATATCCCCAAGGCCAAATCGCCTCCTGCGGTGAAATTGCAACCCAGTCAGGCGAATTCATGCGCAACCACCCAGTATTCATAATCCTCGACCGAAACGGCGCAAAGACGGCGCCCATCGAGCGAAATCGCTACAAATTCCGGGGAACCCGTCACACTTGCGATACGCGAAGGAAGATCAACTCCCACCCGATCTCTCACTTTGACCCAGCCGACTTTAGACCCTCCCGGCCCGGGGGGCATGATAAGGAACTCTCCATCCTCGCCATCAAACAGGAAACGGGAAGACTGGGAATGCCAATGGCGACTCAATTCACTCATCGCCCCTGGCGACGAAAAAGGAATCGAAACTACTGGCTCCGCGTCGACTCCACTTACCGCATAAATGGCGGAATTTATTGGCCGAGAATCAATAGAATCGCCCTGCATGACCTGGAGGCCGCACCTCTGCAGCACCGCCACCCAGTCCTGACTGATTTTATTCGCCATAATTCAAACTCCGGGACACGAGGAACGGAAGCCTCTCGCTCTAATTTCCCTCATAGAACAGATGGTGATCACCACCAGGCTTATTGATCTTAGCATAGCGTTCTATATTTTCCGGATATCCGACACTTCCACCTTCATGGATAGTCCGCGTATTGTCCCAGCCGAAATTAACCCCCTCCCTCGTCGGGTCCAGCTTGGGCATTCCAGCATGAAAATGCGGGCCGGCAGGGTCATGAGTATGCTCGACGACCACCCTCGAACCTTGGGAGGTTTCGAATTGGCGGAAATTACCCCAGTGTGCCGAATTGTCCGAATACACATGCCCTGGGGCGTATTTCAAGTGAAGCTGGTCGGATACGGTCCACTCTGCGTCAGGCTTCATCCCATGGGGAATTTCGGCAAGATCAAAAGCCGCCTTCTCTGCCTCAGCTCGTGTAGCGAAGGGGTTACTCCGCTCGCCCTTCGGACAAGGACTCAAGCCATAGGGATCGGACCACGCCAGAGGGTTTTGGACATATGTCGCCGGGTTAGGCGCCGGCGACAATCCCAGCGGATCCTGTGAGAGATACCGCGCCGTCTCCGGGTCGTAATGCCGGAAGTAGTTGTAATGCAACCCCGTCTCGGGGTCGAAGTACTGCCCCGGGAAGCGCAGCGGTGTGTACGCCGTGCTGTCCGCCGCCCATGCCGTCGTGCCCCACAGGGTGCTTCGGGTGCGCCAGGCCGTTTCCCCGGCCTCGTCGACCAGTTCCGTCGGGGTGCCGATCAGGTCGGTGACGATGGCGTAGAAGCGGGAGTCGATCTCGGAGTCGGGACTGGTGATGCGTTCCGTCTGGGTGACCGGGCGGAGGCCCTGGTGGTCCCAGGTGAGGGTCACCGGGTGGGGCAACTCGGCGGAGGACGTGGTCTGTTCGCAGAGGGTCGTGCCGTCCCAGGTGAACACCACCCGCTCCGCCACCGTCTCGCCCGCCATGCGGAGCTTGGCCGTGCGGCGGCCCAGGGGGTCGTAGGTGTAGCGCCAACGGGTGCCGTCCGGGGTGGTGACGGCGGTGAGGCGGTCCTCGGTGTCCCACTCGTAGCGCCAGGTGTCGGGGCGTCGGGAGAGGCGGGTCTTCTGGCGGAGGACCGTGCGGCCGAGGGCGTCGTGCTCGTAGCGCAGGCCGCCCGCCCGGGTGATGCGGGTGCCGGTGTAGGCGCGCGGGCCGGTCGCCTCGGCGCCCGGGTGGGTCGCGGGCCAGCTCGCCTCGGTCTGGTTGCCCGCCTCGTCGTACGCGTACCGCTCCGTCCAGCCGGCCGCGTGGACCGCTGTGACCCTGCCCGTGGCATCCAGGTCGAAGGTGCGGGAGGACTGGTCGTCGTCGATGCGGGTGACGTTGCCGTCCGCGCGGTACTCATAGGCGCGATGGCGGAGGAGGCCGCCGCGTGCCGTGCGTACCGACTGGGCCTTCAGGCGGCCCAGCACGTCGAAGGTGTGCTCCAGGGAGAGTGACTCGCCTATGTGGCGGCCGACTTCGCGGCCCGCCGCGTCGTAGGTGAAGTCGATGCCGCGGCCGGAGGCGACCATGCCGGTGCGGCGGCCTGCCGGGTCGTAGGACCAGGTGGTCGTGGCGCCGGTGGGGGTGGTGCGGCCGGTGCGGCGGCCGAGGGCGTCGTGCGTGTAGGTGAGCGTGCGGCCGTCGACCGTCTCCGAGACGGTGCGACCGTAGCGGTCGCGCAGGATGCGAAGGGTGGAGCCGTCCGGGCCGACCGCCTCGGCCAGTTGGTCGGTGAGGTCGAACGCGTAGGTGGTGACCGCGCCCGCCGCGTCCTTGCGGACGGTGCGGCCCAGTTCGTCCCGCTCGAAGGCGATGGTCTCGCCGAGCGCGTTGGTGCGGGCGGTGAGGCGGCTCGCGGGGTCGTAGGCGTATGTGAGGGTGCGGTCGTCGAAGTCCGTCTCCGCCGCGAGACGTCCCGCCGGGTCGTACGTGTAACTCCAGCTCAGGCCCTGCGGGTTGGTGACCTCCGTCAGCCGCAGTTCGGTGTCGTACGTGAACGCGTGCCGAACGCCGTCCGGGCCGGTGCGGGCGGCCAGGAGGTCAAAGTGGGTGTACTCGAAGCGGGACACCTGGCCGAGGGCGTCGGTGTGTGTGGTGCGGTTGCCCTCGCCGTCGTACGTCCACGACTCGGTCGTGCCGTCCGGTGCCGTACGGCGGGCCAGGTGGCCTTCCACCGTCCACTGCAGGCGGGTCACCGCGCCGGTGGGGTCGGTGATCGTGACCGGGCGGCCGAAGGCGTCGCGCTCGTAGGACGTGGTCGCGCCCAGCGGGTCGGTGACCCGCAGCGGGAGGCCGGCGCGGTCGGTGGCGATGGTGGTGGCGTGCCCGAGCGGGTCGGTGACGGAGATCAGGTGGCCGGCGTCGTCGTACGCGAGGTGCGTGGTCTGCCCGGCCGCGTCCGTGGTCGAGGTGAGGTTGCCACGGTCGTCGTAGGTCTGGCGGACCGTGGTGCCGTCGGGGCGGGTCACCTTCACCGGGAGTCCGAGCGCGTCGTACTCGGCGCGGGCCTCGCGGCCGTCGGGGCGGATCACCTTCACCGGGTGGCCGTCGGCGTCGCGGTGGAACTCCGTGCTGTGGCCCAGGGGGTCGGTCACCGACAGGAGGCGGTTGCGGCGGTCGCGCTGGTAGCGGGTGGTTGCGCCGAGCGGATCGGTCTCGGCGACGACCTGGCAGTGGCGGTTGACGCGATAGTGACTGGTGTGGCCGAGGGAGTCGGTGATGGCGGTGACCAAGTCGCCGGTGGCCGGGTCGGGGTCGCCGTAGACGAAGGTGGAGCGCAGGTGGCCCGCCGCGCCGGACTGGTGGACGCAGCGATCCCGGTCGTCGTAGCCGTACGTGAAGTGACTGTCGTTGGTGTCGGTCCAGGAGGTGATGCGGGCCGACTCGTCGTAGGCGAAGCGGGTGGGGCGGCCGGAGGAGTTGGTGACCTCTGTGAGGTGGCCGCCGCTGTGGCCGTAACGGATCAGATCCTGGTCGGCGCCCGTGAGGCGGAGGGCGGTGACGCGGCCCTCCGCCGTGGATATCCCCAGGTGGTAGCCGCCGCTGTGGACAAGCGCGCTGGGCGCGCCGTCGGCGTCGTACTCGAAGGTGATCCAGTTGCCGTTGCGGTCGTCGAGCTGCTCCAGGACCGCGAGGGTGTCGGAGCGGTCGGTGAAGTGACGGGTGTACCCCGACTCCGGGTCGGTGAGGGTGTAGCCGCCCTCCACCCGGTCCAGCGGCCATCGCGGGCCGTGCGAGGGCAGGGTCGGCACACCGGGCGCCGGGTGCGGGTAGGCCAGGACGAGGCCGTCCTCACCGACGAACACCACGCCCTCGGTGTCCGTCTCCAGCCGCTGGTCCAGCGTGGAGGACCAGGACGGCCCGAACCAGCCGCCGAGCCGGTACGACGACTCGAACTGCCGCTTTACCAGCAGCGGAAGCACGCCCGGCAGGGCCACGTCGGTCTGCGGCAGCACCATGCGGCCGGTGGCGACGTCGACGGGGTCCTTCTCGCAGATCTTCTCGCCCGGACGCCGGGCCACGTCGTCCGCGTCCTTCTCGACCACGTTCCGTGCGGTGCGGCGGACGCTCTGGCTCGCGGCCTCCTCCGCGCCCTCCTTCACGGCGAGCCGGAGCCCGCCGCGTGCCAGCCCCGCGCCCTTCGTGCCCACCAGCTCCGGTATCAGGCGTCCCACGAACTCCGACGGGTCCTTCTTGAAGCCGTCGACGGCGGCCTGGACCGTGCGTTCGGGGTGGGTGCCCGCGGAGACCAGGCCGGAGAGCGTCATGTTGACGTTCTGGAGGTACGCCGCCGGGTGGGTCAGGTTGTACGGGTCGGTCGGGTTGAGGCCGCGGGCGAAGTTGACCAGGCCGGCCGTGCCCTTGAGGGCGCCGCCGACGACGTGGGTCAGCTCGGTGTTCGCGGCCTGGTAGCCGTCGGTGAAGTCGTGGCCGAGGCGTTCCAGGGGCGGGGGTTCGGCGGGGGCGTGGGCGAGGGCGGCCTTGATCTTGCCCTGGGCTTCGGCGGCGGCGGTGTTGCGCTGCTTGCGGGCCTCGTTCAGCTTGTTAGCGGCCGCGTCGCGGTCGGCCTTGCCCGCCTGCATGTCCTGCTTCGGCACCGGTCCGGGGTCCTCGCCCGCGTCGGCCTTGGACTTGTAGGCGGCTGCCTTCCGCTCGAAGTCGTCGTAGGCGTCGTCGAAGGCCTTCGTGCCCTTCTTGTACAGCTCGACGGCCTCCGCCGCCTGCTTCTGCGCCCAGGTGACCGTGTCTGCGTACCGGTCCAGCGCGGCCGCCGCCGCACCGCAAGCCTCGGCCGCGTGGGCCCACTTGGTGGGGTGGACGCCGAACCTCTCGCGGAAGGCGTCACCGCCCTCGCCCTTCCAGCCCGCCGAGTCGATCTTCTTCAGGCCCGAGCCGACCTTGTCGAACGCCCCGTGGAAGTCCTTCAGGTGCTTCGCGCTCTCGCGGATCTTCTCCGGCTTGCCGTGGACGAGTTCGTCGGCCTGCTCGGTCTGGCCGAGCTGCTGCTCGCCCGGCATCGCGCCCAGGTCGGAGGCGATCTCGTCGCCCCAGTCCTCCACACCGTCGGCCCAGTCGTGCAGGCCGACGCGGTCCAACCCGCCGCCGAGCATGTCCGTGCCCTCGTCGACGAGTTCACCGACCTTCTTCTTGCCCTTGTCGTACAGGTCCTCGGCGCCGCCCAGCAGCGAGTTGGTGATGTCCCCCAGCCCCATCAGCCCTCACCGCCCTGCTGCTCGGCGGCCTTCGCGCGGGCCTCCGGGGACGGGCCGAAGGTGTCGTCGAGGAACTGGTCGTACTCCTTGTCGGACACGCCCAGCGCGCCGTGCATGTTCTCCGGGGTGACGGGGACCGTGCCGATCAGGGGCGCGGTCATCGCGTCCCGGCCGGCGTCCTTCCAGCCCTGCTTGCTGTTCTCCCACGCCTGCTCGAAGGACTCCTGCGAATAGTCGACCGTGCGACCGGACTTGGCGATGTCTCCCCAGCCCATCCTCTCCACGTCCTCCTCGGAGGCGTACGGGTTGCCCACCGCCGAGTTCGCGACGATCTTCACGCTGCCCTTGAGGTACTGCTCGGTCTCGTAGTACGTGCCCGCCGACAGGTTGGTCTTCTGCGCGAACGCGTTGCCCTCCGCAACCAGGGCCCGCACGCCCCACTCCCAGCGCTCGCAGAACGTCTTCAGCTCACCGGTGAGACCCTCGTGCCCCAACTCCAGCCCCGACAGGGCGATTCCGGAGAAGCCCCGGCCCGCGCCCGCCTGGCCGGCCATGCCCAGCTCGCCCAGTTCACCGAGCGCCTCCGTCAGGCCCTTGGCTATCTCCTCCAGGCCCTGCGCTTGGAGATCCATCCCGCCCTCGCCGCTCATACCGCACCCCCGTGCCGCGCCTCGTCGTCCAGATCCACCGCCGCGCCGTCCGGCACGATCCCCGCCACCGGCGGGAACACCATCCCGGCCGACCCGTCCGCACAGTCCAGCGCCACCCCGCAGGGAACGCCCGCCGCGGGCACCGCCACGTCCAGCAGACGTGCACCCAGGACGCGTTGATACGTCCACTCGCGCGCCGAATCCCCGCGCGCGGTGGCGTACCGGGCGAGCGCCTGCTCGTCGGAGAAGGCCAGGATGAAACGGACGCCGTTGAAGTCCGCGGTCAGCATCGCCTGTTCCCCGCCCGGGTCACCACCCAGCGGCACGAGAACGGGAGTACGCCGGAACTCCCCGAGCAGCCCCGCGAACTCCCGTCTGCGGGCTTCCACTTCCGCCGCCTGCGCGGGCGCGCCGCCCGCACCCGCCATCCGGTCCCCGTTCTCAGACATGCCGACATCATCATGACCACGGCGAGAGCGGACAAGTTCCTACCCGTCACACCCTTGTCACGGGGGCGGCTCCCGCGACAGGGCACGGAGCACGTGCGGAAGCCGGTGGCGATCCTCCCTCGGCGCCCGAGGTGCCGGGGGGTACGTCCGCAAGCGCCGTCCCCGGCGGTCTCCCGGCCGGATCGGCGGTCGGCCCCGGGCGCGCGGACGTCCGGTTGGCGGCACTGATCCGCGCGGCCTAGCGTGGAAGTGAGCGCCGCGCGTGAGCGAGGCAGGGGACCGCCGTGGCGCGAGCAGACGACGCTTCGCGGACCGGCCGTGGGCCCGGCGCCCGGCCGGGTGCTTCGCGATGTTCCTCACGGCCCCGAGAAGTCGATGTGCCGGCCGGAGACAGCGATGCGCGCCGGTGGAACGGAGGCCAGGCATGTCGCAGGCATCCTGGAGCGAGTACACCCCGGGGCGGTCGTTCCCCGGGGTGATCGGGCGGACGGCCGACGAGTCGACGCCCGCGTGGCCGCAGCCGGTACGGGCGGCGCCCGGTGCGCCGAACGTGCTGGTGATCGTGCTGGACGACACCGGGTACGGGCAGCTGGGCTGCTACGGGAGCCCGATCGGGACGCCCGCCATGGACGCGTTGGCGGCGGGCGGGCTGCTGTACAGCAACATGCACACCACCGCCCTCTGCTCGCCGTCGCGCTCCTGCGTGGTGACCGGCCGCAACCACCACGCCAACGGGATGGCGTCGGTCACCGAGCTGGCCACCGGGTATCCCGGCTACAACGGGCAGATCCCGTTCGAGAACGGCATGCTCTCCGAGATGCTGCTCCAGCACGGCTACAACACCTACATGGTCGGCAAGTGGCACCTGATGCCCTCGGAGCAGGAGTCGGCCGCGGGGCCGTACGACCGGTGGCCGCTGGGGCGGGGCTTCGAGCGGTTCTACGGCTTCCTGGGGGGCGACACCAGCCAGTGGTATCCGGATCTGGTGTACGACAACCACCAGGTCGAGCAGCCGGCGACGCCGGAGGAGGGCTACCACCTGACCGCGGACCTGGCCGACCGGGCGATGTCGTTCATCGCGGACGCCAAGCAGGTCGCCCCGGACAAGCCCTTCCACCTGTACTTCTGCCCGGGCGCGACGCACGCCCCGCACCACGTCCCCAAGGAGTGGGCGGACCGCTACCGGGGAAGGTTCGACGACGGCTGGGAGGCGTACCGCGAGCGCACCTTCGACCGGCAGAAGCAGCTCGGCATCGTGCCCGCGGGCTGCGAGTTGTCCCCGCACGACCCGGACGTGCCGGCCTGGGAGTCCCTGTCGCCGGACGCCCGCCGCCTCGCGGCGCGGATGATGGAGGTCTTCGCCGGGTTCCTGTCCCACACCGACCACCACATCGGCCGGCTGATGTCCTTCCTGGAGGAGATCGGCGAGTTCGACAACACGCTGGTCATGGTGGTCTCCGACAACGGCGCCAGCGCCGAGGGCGGGGCGACCGGGACGACCAACGAGATGCAGTTCTTCAACAACGCGCCCGAGTCCCTGGAGGAGAGCCTGGCGCGGATCGAGGAGATCGGCGGCCCCGAGACCTTCAACCACTACCCGTGGGGCTGGACCTCAGCCGGCAACACGCCGTTCCGGCGGTGGAAGCGGGAGACCTACCGGGGCGGTGTCAGCGACCCGTTCCTGGTGCACTGGCCGGCCGGCATCCGGGCCCGCGGCGAGATCCGCGACCAGTTCGCGCACATCATCGACATGGTGCCGACCGTCCTCGACGTGCTGGGGGTCGAGCCGCCCGCCACCATCCGGGGCGTCACCCAGTCCCCGCTGCACGGAGTCAGCTTCGCGCACACCTTCGACGACGCCACCGCGCCGACCCGGCACCGCACCCAGTACTACGAGATGTTCGGACACCGGGCCCTCGATCACGACGGCTGGCGTGCGGTCTGCCCCTGGCCCGGCCCCTCCTTCGTGGAGGCCGGCAAGCCGTTCGGCACCCCGATCACCATGACGGACCTGGACGACCTGGACGCCGGTCACTGGGAGCTGTACCGCGTCGCCGAGGACGTCGCCGAGACCCGTGACGTCGCCGCGGAACACCGCAGCAAGCTGATCGAGATGATCGCGCTGTGGTACGTCGAGGCCGGCAAGTACAACGTGCTGCCGATCGACGGCAGCGCCTTCGAGCGCCTCATGCTCGAGCGGCCGCAGATCACCGAGGCCCGGCCCAGTTACGTCTTCCACCCCGGCACGCAGGTCCTGCCGGCCGCCGTGGCCCCCCGGGTCCTCAACCGCACGCACAGCATCACCGCCGACGCGGAGGTCCCGCCCGGCGGCGCCGAGGGGGTGCTGCTCTGCCAGGGCACCAACGCCGGAGGCTGGTCCTTCTACGTCAAGGACGACCGTCTGCACTACGCCCACAACTACGTCCAGCGCACCGTGTTCCACGCGGCGTCGGACGAGACCGTCCCCGAGGGCCGTCACACGCTGCGCTTCGAGTTCGAGCCGACCGGCAGCCCGGACATCGCGGCGGGCAAGGGGTCCCCCGGCCGGGGACAGCTGTACGTAGACGACCGGCTGGTCGGCCAGCTCGACATGCCGGTCACGACCCCGGTCGCCTTCAACCCCGGAGGCGTGTGCTGCGGCGCGAACCCCGGATCGGCCGTCACCGCCGACTACCGGGCGCCGTTCCCGTTCACCGGCACCCTGCACAGCGTGACCGTCGACCTGTCCGGCGATCTGATCGTCGACGCCCCGAGCGAGATGCGCATGCACATGGCCCGGCAGTGAGGGGACGTCCGGCCAGGCCCGCCCCCGTCGCCGTGTCCGCCGCGCCCCTGTGCTCCGCCCGACCCGGCACCCCCCTCTCGTCGGGTCTCGTCGGGGCTCGTTGGGCCGACCGGGCCGGGCCGGGCGGGTCCTGCCCGGGGTTTCCGCGGAGCCGGCCGGGGGCGACGTAGGGTCGGGCTTCGTGTCTCCGCGTGACGGGACGGCGTGCCGGGGACCCGTCACGCCGTCCGTGGCGCGGCCGCCCCGGCGACGACGGATGTCCGGCGTGAGGAGTGCGGATGAACGGCTGGGCCGTCGTGGCCGCCGGGTGTGTGGTCGTCGGCTACGGGATGCTCTCGCGGCGCCTGTCGAGCACGGTGCTCTCGGGACCGCTGGTCTTCATGCTCGTGGGTGTGGCGATCGGCCCGCTGGGCCTGGATGTGCTGGACCGTGCGAAGGACCCCGAGATCACGCGGACGCTGCTGGAGAGTGCGCTGGTGCTCCTGCTGTTCGCGGACGCGGCGGGAATCCGGCTTCGGGACCTGCGCCGGGAGGAGTTCCTGCCGTTGCGGCTGCTCGCCGTCGGACTGCCCGCCACGATGGCTCTGGGATGGCTGGCGGCCTGGCCCCTGCTGCCCGGCCTCGGGGTGTGGGAGCTGGCCCTGGTCGCCGTCATCCTCGCGCCGACGGACGCCGCGCTCGGGCAGCAGGCCTTCTCCAACAAGCGGGTGCCGCCGCTGATCCGCGGCGGCCTGTCCGTGGAGTCGGGTCTGAACGACGGTCTGGCGCTTCCGTTCTTCGTGCTGGCACTGGCGGCGGCCGAGGAGGGCCACGGTCATCCGGGTGTGGCCGAGACGTTCCTGCGGGCACTGCTGCTGAGCGGCGCGGTCGGCGTCGCGGCCGGCTGGGCCGGGGCGAGTCTGCTGCGCTGGTCGCTGTCCCGGGGCTGGAGCACCTCCGGCTGGCGGCAGTTGCTGGTCCTCGCCGTTCCGGCCGTCGCCTACGCGCTGTGCCTGATGGGCGACGGAAGCGGCTTCATCGGTGCCTGGGCCGCCGGTCTGGCCTTCGGCGTCCACCTGCGGCGGACACCCGCCGGTCCGAACCTGCGGCCCGAGGACTCGGATCCCGTGCACAGCACGGAGTTCACCGAACGGCTCGGCCTTCTGCTCGCCTCACTGAGCTTCCTCGTCTTCGGCGCGGTCATCCTCGGACCGACGCTCCAGCACCTGACGTGGCGGATGGTCGTCTACGCGCTGCTCAGCCTCACCGTCCTGCGGATGCTGCCGGTCGCCCTCGCGCTGATCGGCACCGGGCTGCGCGCCACCTCGGTGGCCTACATCGGCTGGTTCGGTCCGCGCGGCCTCGCCTCCCTCGTGTTCGGCCTGCTCGCGTTCGAGGAACACCTGCCAGGGGAAACCCTGCTGAGCGGGGTCGTCACGGTGACCGTCGGACTGAGCGTCATCCTCCACGGAGCCTCGGCCCCCTTCCTCGGGAACCGCTACGGCGCCTGGTTCACCAGAACACTGCGCAGGGAGACGAACCTGCGGGAGAACGCGCTCGCCCCCGACGACGCACCACGCTGACGGGCCCGGTCGCCGGCCTGGGCGCGGCCGTACGTGAGGTCCGTCGCGAGGCGGGGCCCCGCCCACCGTCATGCCCAGATCGCCTCCGCGAGCGCCGTCCCCACGAAGGCCGCGCCCAGGCCGGCGACCACGCTCGCCACCACGTTGGCGGCCGCCAGGAAGCGGGCGCCGTCCTCCGTGAGGCGGAGGGTCTCGTAGGAGAAGGTGGAGTACGTGGTGAGGGCGCCGCAGAGGCCGGTGCCCAGGAGGAGTTGGACGTGGGAGGAGGCGGCGCCCGCCGCGACCGCGCCGGTCAGCAGACCGAGGATGAGGCAGCCGAGGACGTTGACGGTGAGGGTGCCCCAGGGGAAGACGGCGTCGTGGCGTTTCTGGACGGCGCGGTCGGTGAGGTAGCGCAGCGGGGCTCCGGCCATGCCGCCGACGATCACGAGGAGCCAGTTCACGCCTTCTTCTCCTTGCCGTGGTGACGCCGGGAGTGCCGGCCAGAGTGGCTGCCGGCGTACCGGATGACCTGGCAGTCGTCCAGGATCACCAGCCCCGACTCCACCAGTTCGTCCAGCTGCGGCAGGAACGCCCGAACGCGCTCCGGGGTGTCGACGACCACGATGGCCACCGGCAGCTCCTCGTTCAGGGAGAGCAGCCGGGCGGTGTGGATCAGGGAGGACGCGCCGAAGCCCTCGATGCCCCGGAACACGCTGGCTCCCGCGAGGCCGGCGGCGTGCGCGCGGTGCACGATCTCGCTGTAGAGCGGCTTGTGGCGGTACGTGTCGTGCTCGCCGATGAAGATCGTCACCCGGAGGGCGTCGCCGGTCAGCCGTGTCGTGGTCATCGCTGCCTCCAGGCCAGGACGCGGCGCGTGAGCGCGACCGCGAGTCCCACCGAGCCGAGGGCCGCGAGCAGGGTCGCGGCCAGATAGGCGAGGGCGGTGCGCGCCTCACCGGAGTTCACCAGCCGCTCGGTCTCGACGGCGTACGTGGAGAACGTGGTGAACCCCCCCAGCACGCCCGTACCGAAGAACGGCCGGACCAGCCGGTGCGCGGTCCACACCTCGCTGATCAGCACCATGAAGACGCCGATGACCGCGCACCCGGTCACGTTGACCAGCAGGGTCGTCCACGGGAAGCCGGGGTTCTGCATCGGCCACAGCAGCGACGCCGCGTACCGGGCCGTCGCGCCGATCGCGCCGCCGGCCGCGACCACCGCCACGACCGGGCCCTGACCACGCCACGCCTCCTGGGCGGGAGAGCGCCGGTCGACGTCGGGGTCGACGGGTTCGTTCGTCATGGGTCGTGGTGCTGTCATGGGCGTACGTCTCCTACTCGCCGGGGCCCGCGCACGCGGGCGCACTCCGTCGCAAGTAGGGACTGTCGGCGGCGTCGGTGCCGCGGTTCGGGTACGGCGAGCCCCACCGCCGCGCCGCGCGGGCGAGGCGCGGCCGGACACCAGGGTATCGCGGGGGCGGGGCGGGGTGCAGCGCGGCGATCCGGGCTACGACGGGGTCAGCGGGAGGTCGTCCGTGTACGCGTTGACCGGCTGGGCGACGGGGTGGGTCTCCTCCGCGTCCAGCGCGGCCTCGGCGGTCCTCGTGCCGAGCCGGCCCGCGGGGTGCCAGGTGCCGGTGACCGCGAGCCAGGTGTCGGCGGGCGGGGCGTCGGGGCCGTGGACGCGGACCTTGACGGTCTGGGAGTCGGCGGCGCAGCAGGTGAAGATGATCCGGGTCAGGTACCAGCCGCCGCCCGCCCCGGCCGGGGTGACGAAACCGGTGAGCCGGACCTGCCGGCCCTCGATCGCCCGCGTGGGGTCCTGCTGGACGCGCTGGGTGAAGCCGGTGAGGGTCAGGGGGAGCGGGGAGGTCGCGGGGAGAGCGGGGAAGCGTTCCTTCGGTGTGGCGACCGGTTTCCCGTTGGAGTGCGCCGCCGTGTACGCGCCGAGGGCGGGCGGGGCGTAGAGGAGGAGGCTCAGGGCGGGGAGAGCGAGGAGCCAGGCGACCTTGGGGGCGGTGGAGTGGTCGTGGCCGTGAGCGTGTCCATGGTGGGGATCGTGAGGATGCTCGCTCCGGCGCAGGTCGAGTACGGCGTTCACCCCGGCGAGGATCAACAGGACGGCGCCGGAGGCGATCAGGACGGGGCGCAGGCCCTCCTTGACATAGCGCAGGTAGAGGTCGGTGAAGGCAGCCGTGTGCAGCAGGCCCGCGCCGATGAGGGCGAGCAGAGCGGTCTGGGCGAGGCGTCTCACAGCAGCGCGCCTCCGATCAGGGCGCTGGCGGCGACGGCGACGACCGTGGTCGCGGCGGAGAACCGTACGGCGAAGGCGCGGCCGAAGGTGCCCGCCTGAAGGGCGATCAGCTTCAGGTCCACCATGGGGCCCACCACCATGAAAGCCAGCCGGGCCATGGGGGAGAAGCCTGTGAGGGAGGCCGCCACGAAGGCGTCCGCCTCCGAGCAGACAGCGAGCAGGACGGCGAGTCCGGCGAGGAAGAGCACGGAGAGCCAGGGCGAGCCGGCGAAGGTGTCGAGCACACCGCGCGGCACGGCCACGTTGAAGGTGGCCGCGGCCGTCGCGCCGAGCACCAGGAAGCCCCCCGCGTGCAGGAAGTCGTGCTGGAAGCCCTGGCGGAACTCGCCCCAGCGGCTGTGCCCGTGCCGGTGGCCGGTGTGCCGTACGGCCGGGCGCAGCCATTTCTCCTTGCCGAAGCCGAGCCACAGCCAGCCCATCACGGCGGCGGTGGCCAGTGAGGCGACCAGCCGGGCGACGACCATGGCGGGGTCGCCGGGGAAGGCGACGGCCGTGGCGGTGAGCACGATCGGGTTGATCGCGGGCGCGGACAGCAGGAAGGCGAAGGCGGCGGCCGGGGTGACACCTCGCCGGATCAGGCTGTTGGCGACGGGGACGGACGCGCACTCGCACCCCGGCAGCACCGCGCCCGCGACTCCCGCGACCGGCACGGCGAGCGCGGCCCGCCGGGGCAGTACACGGGTGAACAGGTCGGCCGGGACGAACGCGTTGATAGCGCCGGACAGCACGGTGCCGAGAATCAGGAACGGCAGCGCCTGCACGGTGATCGCCAGGCAGACCGTGCGCCACGCCTGGACGGCGGGCCGGTCGAGCACCCCGGCGCGGGCGAGCAGCAGCACCGTGATCCCCACGGCCGCGGCGGCGGTGAGGACGAGCAGGGGGCGGACGGGGCTGGGGCGGGCCGGGGGAGCGGTGGGGGTGACGGCCGTCGCCGCCCTGTCGACCACTCCCACCAGCTCATCCGTTTTTCCCATTTTCACTCCGGATGTCGGTTTTAGGCCGACGATAGGCGAGGGGCGTGCGCGGGGCGGGGCGCACACGCCGTCTCGCCTCCGGATGCCTGAGGAGGTCGCCGCCCGGTTCGGCCAGAGGCGGTTCCGGGCCGGTTCCGGGCCGGCTCAGGCGAACTGGCCGGCCTGGTAGTCGCCGGCGGGCATGCGGATCATGACGTTCATGCGGTTGTAGGCGTTGATGAGGCCGATCAGGAAGACCAGGGCCGCGAGCTGGTCCTCGTCGTAGTGCTTGGCCGCGTCCGCCCACGCCTCGTCGGTGACGGCGCCCGGGGTGTCGGCGAGGCGGGTGCCCTGCTCGGCCAGTTCGAGGGCGGCGCGCTCGGCGTCGGTGAAGACGGTGGCCTCCCGCCAGGCGGCGACCAGGTTCAGCCGGAGCTGGGTCTCGCCCGCGTGCGCGGCCTCCTTGGTGTGCATGTCGAGGCAGAAGCCGCAGCCGTTGATCTGGCTGGCGCGGATCTTCACCAGCTCCTGGGTGGCCGCGGGGAGGGTGGAGTCCGAAACCACCTTTCCGGCCGCGTTGATGTGCTTGACGACCTTGGCGGCGGCGGGGACGGCGAAGGGGTTGAGGCGGGCGTTCATGGTGCGCTCCTGGGGGCCGGTTCCGATGGATTCACGGTTACGACGGGCGGGGCGGCGGGGGTGTGACATGTGGGGGTGTGACGTGGGGCACTGAGGGGCGCGGGGCGGGGAACACGGGGGTGCGGCCACATGGCGGGCGGGCGCACCCGGTCCGCATCCAGACGGACCGGCCCCATGGCCTGCACCCACACGGCTTCCGGCCACACAGGTTCCAGCCACCTCGAATCCGCTGGGAATGTGTGCAGGAGAGCCACATGGGGCGCACACACTCTGCTGATGCTCCCGTTACGGTGGCGGGCGCTCACCCGCGCCCGTCGACCCAGGAAGACCGCGAATGGACTACTGCTCCGCCTGCCGTCGGCATCTGAACGGCGCCCTGGTATGCCCCGGCTGCGGCGTCTGCGCCTCGCCGGACCTGGCCCCGATGCCGGTCCGCAGGAGCCCGTACGCCGTCCGGCACTCCGGTGACGAGGACGCATCCGTTTCCCACCACGGCAGGCCGGTGCCCCCGCCGGCCGTTCCGCACCGCCCGGTCCGTGTGGCCTCGGGCGGTGGCCGGGCGGCCCGGCGCCGTGCGCAGTCCCGTTGGAAGAAGACGCGCCGCCGGGCCGCTCTGGTGACCGCGATGGCCCTGGTCGGCGGCGGGCTCACCCTCGCCGCGGCCCTGAACCACCAGCCCACCGACCGCACCCGCCCCACCGCGGCCCAGGGCGAGCGGCCGATGGGCGGTACGGGCCCCGAGGCCACAGCCGGCCTCCCGGTACCGGCGACGACGCCGACCGGTCGCCCCACTGCTGTCCCGAGCACTCCGCACCGCACGAACGCCAAGGCCGAGCCACCGGCAGCCCCCCGCTCCAGCACCACCCCCACCCCGGGCGAGGCCACCCCGAAGGCCACCGAGCCCTCCCCCTCGACGCATCCCCACTCCCGCTCCCTGCTCCCCCTCCCTCACGACCCGGCCCCGGTCTCCACCACCCCCGCCGCTCCCCTCGTCCCGCCGTCCCTGTCCCCCGCCCCGACGACGGACACCGCGACGGCCACCCCCTCCGAGCGTCCGGTGAGCACCGCGCCCACCGGGACCGAGACCCCGTCGGCCCCGGAGTCCCAGAGCTCCACCCCGCAGTCCCCCACCCCCACCGCATCCCCGTCGGCCTCCCCCTCCCGACTCTGCCTCCTGGTCATCTGCCTGGGCTGACCGCGCGGCGTGGCGGGAAGGCCCGGGGCGGCGCCGGAGCTCAACGGGTGGGCGCGCCCGGCCGGGCAACAACCGTCTCCGCGGCAGCGACCCGTCCCGGAACCGGTCCACTTCTTCCGAAGACGTACCCGGACAGGACCAGCCCGCCCGGGCACGGTCACGCCCCGGGCCGAGTCAGGCCCGGCGCTCCTCACTTGTTCCACGTCTCGTCGTAGGGGTCGGCCGGGGCGGCCACCGGGCGGGCGGACGTCACCCGGAGACAGGGGATCACCCCGTTGTTCACCGGGTCCCGCGTCACCCGTGGCGCGTACACCCCCGTCACCTCCAGCCACGCGTCCGGGCGGAGGACCGGCGGGAGCCGGCCGGTGAGGCCGATCTTGACCGGCTGCGCGTCGGCGGCGCAGCAGTTGAGGGCCATGCGGACGAGGTAGGGGGTGCCGTGGGCGTCGAGGGCGAGGAAGCCGGTGACGCGGACGGTGCGACCACGCAGGGAGTGGGTGTAGGCGGCGCGGGAGGCGTAGTCGACGACGCTCAGCCGGACGGGGTCCGAGGCGGGCAACGGGTCCATCCCGTAGGGGGGTTGGAGTGCCGTACCCGTGCGGACCGCGCTGTAGGAGCCGAGGGCGGGCGGGGCGACGAGGATGAGGGCGAGGACGGGCAGCACCAGGAGCCAGGCGACACGGGGCTCGGGATGGACCCCATGGCTTCCGGCCCGCTTCCGCTCGTACCAGACCGCCGCCAGCGCTGCCGCGACCAGGACCGCTCCCGCCGCCAGCACCCATGGGCGCAGGCCCGACTTGACGTAGCGGAGATACAGATCCGTCGTCCCCGCGCGCAGCAGCGTCCCGCCGAGGAGGAACATGACCGCGGCCTGCGCCTGGCGGTTCACAGCAGCACCGCCCCGGTGACCAGCGCGCCCGTGACGGCCAGCGCGAAGGTGGCCGGGGCGAAGCGGAGCGCGAAGCCGCGGCCGAAGGTGCCGGTCTGCATGGCGAACAGCTTGAGGTCGATCATCGGGCCCACCACCAGGAACACCAGCTTGGCCGTCGGGGAGAAGTCGGTCAGCGAGGCGGCGACGAACGCGTCCGCCTCCGAGCAGATGGACAGCACCACGGCGAGCACGGCGAGGGCGAGCACCGCGAGGAACGGGTCGCCCGCGGCCGTACGCAGCCACTCAGCCGGGGCGACCGCCTTCAGGGTGGCCGCCGCCATCGCGCCGACCACCAGGAAACCGCCCGCGTGCATGGTGTCGTGGCGTACGGAGTTCCAGAAGGTCTCCGCCTTCGTCTCGCCCTCGTGCGCGCCGTGCGCGGGCGGGCGCAGCCAGTCGGCGCGGCCGAGCCGCTGCCACAGCCAGCCCATCGCGCAGGCGGTCAGCAGGCTCGCGGCGAACCGGGCGAGGACCATCTCCGGGTCGTTCGGGAAGGCGACGGCCGTGGCGGTGAGCACGATCGGGTTGATGGCGGGCGCGGACAGCAGGAACGCCAGTGCGGCCGCCGGGGTCACACCCCGCCGTACCAGCGCGCCCGCCACCGGCACCGACGCGCACTCGCACCCCGGCAGCACCGCGCCGGCCAGCCCCGCGACCGGTACGGCGAGCGCGGGCCTGTCCGGCAGGGCGCGGGCGAAGAAGGCGGGCGGGACGAAGACGGCGATGCCGGCCGACAGCAGTACCCCGAGGACCAGGAAGGGCAGGGCCTGCACGGTGACGGCGACGAACACCGTGGTCCAGCTCTGCATCACCGGGGTGCCGAGCGCGCCCCGGATCGGCGCCTGGGCGAGGACGGCGAGCAGCAGCACCAGGGTGAGGACGAGGGGCGAGCTGAGCCGGGTACCGGCACCGCGGGAGGGTTCGCCGGGTGGCTCGGTACCCGGCGGGGCGTCTTCGGTGATGGCCACGGGCGGGGGACCTCCGGCTGGGTGCGGCTGCTGTGCGGTACGCGGCCGCGGGTGGTGCCGTTCAGGTGATCGCTGGAACCCGCCGCGTTCTTGGGGCAGTCTTTTCCCTCGTGGCGAACAGCGTTCCGTATCAAGGCGGTTCAGGAGGCGCGCCGGCGCCGATGGTGGTGTGCGGGGACGACGGTCTCGCGCACCGGCTGTCCGCCGAGCTGCGCGGGGTCTACGGCGAGCAGGTCGTGCTCGTGGTGCCGCCGAACGCCCGTACCGCGCGGCGTCCGGTGGTCGGCCGGCCCCGGTCGGCTTCGGCGGCGCTCTTCGACCGGGTGGTGTCCGTGGCCGTCGGCCGGGGTGGCCCGGTGCCGGGTGGTGACTCCGGCGCCGTGGCCCAGCACCGGGACGCGGAAAGGGTGCTGGAGGCCGAGTTCCTCACGGAGCAGGTGCTCGCCGAGGCGGGGGTGGAGCGGGCGGCCGCGCTGGCGCTGGTGTACGAGGACGACGAGACCAACATCCGGGCCGCGCTGACCGCCCGGCGGCTGAACCCCCGCCTGCGGCTCGTACTGCGGCTCTACAACCGCCGGCTGGGCCAGCACATCGAGGAACTCCTCGACCAGGCAGCCGTGTTGGTAGGCGAGTCCGAGGAGTCGGTACGGGACGCGGCCACTTCCGTGCTCTCCGACGCCGACACCGCCGCCCCCGCGCTCGCGGCGACCGCGGTCGCCGGTACCGGCAAGGTGATCCAGGCGGAGGGGCTGCTGCTGCGCGCGGTGGAGCGGGTCGCGTCCCCGGCCGCGAGCCCCGCGCCGGGCGGCCTGTGCACGCTCGCCCTGCTGTCCTCCGACCGGGACGACGAGGGGCCGGTGCTGCTGCCCGACGACGAGGAGGTACACCGGGCCGGCGGCCGGTCGCGGGTGGTGCTGGAGCGGTTCTCGGCGTCGGAGGGCGCGGCGGCGGGGAACGGCATCGGCGTGGGCGGCGTCCCGCCCCTCTCATCCTTGTTCTCCAAGCAGTTGAGGTGGTCGCTGGCGGTGCTGGCGGGCTGTGTGATCGCGCTCGCGGTGGCCCTGTCGATCGTGACCGACATCCATCCGGTGAAGGCCCTCTACCTGACGCTGCTGGACCTGTTCGCCATCGACGATCCCGCGCTGGGCGAGTCACTGGGCAGGAAGATCCTCCAACTCCTTTCCGGACTGGTCGGGTTGCTGCTGCTACCGGTTCTCCTGGCCGCCGTGCTGGAGGGGTTGGGCACCTTCCGTACACAGTCCGCGCTGCGCAAGCCGCCGCGTGGACTCGGCGGGCACGTGGTCCTGCTGGGACTGGGGAAGATCGGCACGCGGGTGCTGATCCGGCTGCGCGAGCTGCACGTGCCCGTGGTGTGCGTGGAGGGCAACCCGGAGGCGCGCGGCCTCGCGGTGGCCCGGCGGCTGCGGGTGCCGGTGGTGATCGGGGACGTCACGCAGGAGGGCGTGCTGGAGGCGGCCAAGATCCACCGGGCGCACGCCCTTCTCGCGGTGACCAGCGCGGACACCACCAATCTGGAGGCCGTGCTGTACGCGCGCGGGGTCCGTCCCGACCTCCGCGCGGTGCTGCGGCTGTACGACGACGACTTCGCCACCGCCGTGTACCGCACCCTGCGCGTCGCCCACCCGCTGGCCACCACCCGCAGCCGCAGCGTCTCCCACCTGTCGGCCCCCGCCTTCGCCGGAGCCATGCTGGGCCGCCGCGTCCTGGGCGCGGTCCCGGTGGAACGCCGGGTGCTCGTCTTCGCCTCGGTGGACGTGGCGAACCGCCCCCGCCTGGAGGGCCGCACCCTGGCGTCCGCCTTCGAACCGGGCGTCTGGCGCGCCCTCGCCGTCGAGGGCGCGCCAGACACGCCACCCGACCGCCTCCTCACGAAGGACGACCGGGTGGTGATCGCGGCGACGCGCCGGGGGCTGGCGGAGTTCGGCTGAGCCTTCCTGCCGCTCCGGGCCCCCTACTTCTCCGAGCCCCCCAGGTGCCGCCGGGCGAAGTCCATCTCCAGCCGGACCTGCTTGATCCGTTCGTCCACCACCAGGGAGCCGTGGCCGGCGTCGTAGCGGTAGACCTCGTGGGGGGCGCCCCGGTCGCGGAGGCGGTCGACGTAGTTGTCGATCTGGCGGATGGGGCAGCGGGGGTCGTTGACGCCCGCGGAGATGTAGACGGGGGCCTTGACCTGGTCCACGTAGGTCAGCGGGGAGGACGCGGCGAAGCGGTCCGGGACCTCCTCCGGGGTACCGCCCAGGAGGGTGCGGTCCATGGCCTTCAGCGCCTCCATCTCGTCGTGGTAGGCGGTGACGTAGTCCGCGACCGGCACCACGGCGATGCCCACCGTCCACGCCTCCGGCTGGGTGCCGATGCCGAGGAGGGTGAGGTAGCCGCCCCAGGAACCGCCGGTGAGGACGAGGCGCTCGGGGTCGGCGAGGCCGGAGGAGACGGCCCACTCGCGCACGGCGGCCACGTCCTCCAGTTCGATCAGCCCGACCCGGTGCTTGAGCGCGTCGGTCCAGGCGCGCCCGTACCCGGTGGAGCCGCGGTAGTTGACGCGGACGACCGCGTACCCCTGGTCCACCCAGGCCGCCGGGCCCGCGGCGAAGGAGTCGCTGTCGTGCCAGGTGGGACCGCCGTGCAGGTCGAACACGGTCGGGAGGGGGCCGGTGGCCCCGGCGGGCTTCTGGACGAGGGCGTGGATCCGGCCGCCGGGGCCGTCCACCCACACGTCCTGCACCGCGACCGACGGCGGGCTCTTCAGACCGGGCGGGTCGAGCACGACGTCACCGCTGGTGGAGCGGACCACCGGCGGCTCGGCGGCCGAGGACCACAGGTACTCCACGCTGCCGTCGGGCCGGGCGGTCGCCCCGGAGACGGTGCCGGGCGGGGTGGGGATGCGGTCCAGCTCGCGGGTGGCGAGGTCGTAGCGGAACAGCTCGCTGCGGGCCTCGAAGCCGTGCGCGATCAGCAGGGCGGTGCCGTCCGGGTACCACTCGGCGGCCACGTCGCCGGGCAGGTCCAGCGGGAGGTCCGTCTCCGCGCCGCTCGCCACGTCCCACACCAGCGGCTCCCAGCGGCCCCGGCGCTGGTGGCCGATGAGGAGGCGGGTGTCCCCGTCGACCGGGGCGAAGCCCAGCACCTCCAGGCCCAGCTCCTCGGTGCCGCCCCGGGTGTCGTCCAGGTCGGCGACGGCCGTGCCGTCGGGGCGCAGCACGCGCAGGGCGCTGTGCATGGCGTCACCGTGCTCGGTGTGCTCGACCGCGATCAGGGTGCCGTCGTGGGAGAGGTCGCCGACGCCCGCGGACTCGCGGTGGCGGTAGATCTCCACCGGCGTTTCACCGGCGCGGGCGAGGTGGATCGTCGTACCGTCCTCGTCGGTCGACCGGCCGACCACGGCCGTGCGCCCGTCCCGGCCGAGGGCGAGCCCGGCGGGGTAGGAGGGCGCGAGGCCCGGTACGGCCGTCTCGTCGGGGCCGCCCCCGAAGGGCTGGCGGCGCCAGACCCCGAACTCGTCCCCGTATGACGGCAAGTCTGGAACGGAGGAACCCATGCCGTCGTCGAACCACCAGATCCACTCACCGTCGGGCGAGACAGTCCCGTCCGTTGTTCCGTCAGGCCGGTCCGTGACCTGTCGCTGGTGGCCGGTCTTCCGGTCCCAGGCGTACAGCTCGTAGGTCCCGGTCGCGTTCGACACGAATAGCGAACGGTCGGGGGCGTCTTCCGCCCAGTCGGGCAGGGAGACACGCGGTGCACGGAACCGCTTCTCCCAGTCGGGCATGGCCTCTGCTTCTGCATCGCTCATGCCCCTATGTAACCCGATCGGCGCTAGGTCGTTTTACGGATCACCGGATGGTTCTACGACACCATTCACCTTCACTCCGGCTTTAGCACAGAACGAGGCAAGACCAAGGTAATGCAAACAAAAGTTCGAGTATTGGGCTGCGGCCGACAGTCGGTGACCCGCATGGAAGACGAAAACTCCCTCTCCATCAGCGCCCAGAGGCGCGACCTCCAATACTGGGCCGACACCCCCGGACACGGACGCCTCATAGTCGGGTGGGCACTCGACACCAACACATCCGGCACGACGAATCCCTTTCAGCGGGAACAGCTCCGGCCCTGGCTGACTGACCGCTTGGAGGAGTGGGATGTACTGGCGTTCCCCCGCATCGACCGCATCTCTCGCAAGGTGCGGTACTTCTCCGAACTGCTCGACTGGGTGGAGGAGAACAACAAGCACATCGTCACCGTCGACGGCAGCCTGAACACCCAGGCGGCCGGTGGAAGCGCGGTCGCGAAGGTGCTGTCCGTCCTCGCCGAGGAGGAGCACCAAAAGATCCGCAAGAACGTCGCGAGCGGCATGCGCACCCTGCGGGAACTGGGCCGCTTCACGGGGGGCCCACAGCCCTTCGGGTACCTCTCTATCGACTCGGAGGACGAGCACCGGATTCTGACGCCTGATCCCGTGTACGCGGAACTGCTCCGGGAGATCGCCAAGCGTGTCCGTGACGGCGACTCCACGTACACGATCGCCGAGGACTTCAACCGGCGCGGCATCATGACGTGGTCCGACCATCTCCGCTCGCTCGCGGGCAAGCCGGTGAAGGGCATCCTGTGGAAGCCCGCCACCATCGCGCGCGTCATCCAGAACCCCGTCTGCGTCGGCTACCAGACGTACAACGGGGAGATCTGGGAGACCGAGGAAGGGGAGCCGAGCGTCATCGCGGACGAGCCGATCCTGAAGCTCGGCCAGTGGGAGGCCGCCAACAAGGCGCTCGCCGCGCGCACCCGCCTGAAGAAGGTCCGGCGTCGTGACACCGCCTGCCTGCTCACGGGCATTGCCATCTGCGGCAGTTGCGGTAGTCGCATGGTCTGCCACCACACGACGAAGACCCTGAAGAACGGCGAAACCAAGACGTACCGCGACTACCGGTGCACCTCTCGAAATCGTTCTGTCGCCTGTTCCGCCGTGGCCACGGTCGGTGAGTCCGAACTCGAAGCCGTCTTCACCGAAGCGCTCATCGGCGCCATCGGCTACGCCCCGGAAATGGTCAAGTTGGTGGACCCAGGTGAAGACCACACGGCAGAGCTGGAACAGAAGCGCCAGCGGCTGAACAAGCTGGAGAGCGACTACGCGGAAGGGAAGTACGACACCGAGGCCAAGGAGCAGTCGTACTGGCGCACGCTGGAAAACCTCACGAAGAAGATCGCCGAACTCGAAGCGCACCCCATGCGCCCTCGCACCGTCGCCTTCCAGCCCACGGGCCGGACATGGGCCGACAAGTGGAAGGCGATGGGAACCCAGGACCGGCGCGAGTTCCTGAGCGAGCGGAACGTCAGGGTCATCGTGTGGAGGGACCCGATGCCAGCGGTGAAGCGCGGGGCCGTCGTCCACTTCGGCAACCTGAAGGAGTTCGCCATTGCCGGTGGAGTCGACGGGGCCGAACTCTCCGACTGGGGAGAGACGGGCTGGAATGTCCCGGCCCACTGGATGGACCCGATTGCCCTGATGGACGCGGAGCAGCGAGCGACCATCGCCGAGACCTACGGCACGGCCGAACTCCCCGCGACACTGCGGAAGGTGAGAGCCAAGACCGTGGAGACCTTCCCCGAGGCGGCATCGGTCTTCGTCTCCACGTTGCGCGCAGCGTGACCGCAGACGCTCACTGAACGCCCTTGCAGCCCCCGGCCTGGGACTTCCTTGGGTCGGGGGCTGTTCACGTCCCAGGGTGCCCACCGTGGTCTATGGTCTACCCTTCCCCCGAAGCGGACGGACCGGGCTTGTACGATGCGTGTTAGGTCGCCGCCGTCCCTCCGATTGCATGAGACCGAGTTCAAGGCCGGAAGCCCTGGGCGCCCACCTGTGAAGAGACCGCCAGCCCTGGCCGGTCCACCCCCGCGAAGAGAAGGAGACACATGTCCCGCCGCCCGGCGGGGGTCACGGGCGCACGCTGCGCCGCACAGGGAAGGAGCCACCAAGCGTGGCCATCAGTTTCGGCGCAGGCAGCACAGGGGGAGCTGTCTCTCAGCGCGAGTTACGACGCATGGCACGGGACCCCCGACACGTCCTTCACTACCGTGTTCACTTCGCTGCCATCGGTTGGGCCGACCGCTACGGACATGCGGGCTTCCAAGAAGTCCCACTAGAGGTGCATCTGCGTCGCCGGGAAGTAGCAGTCCCCCGTGCGATTGGCGTGCTCCAGCTTGCGGGCGATCAACTCGTCACGAACCGCCCCACTAATAGCCCCCCGTCCTTGTCATCGAACCACCAGATCCACTCACCGTCCGGCGAGAGCACGCCGTCCGTCGTGCCGTTCGGCCGGTCCGTCGCCTGCCGCTGCGCACCTGGTCCCACGCGTACAGCTCGTACGTACCGGTCGCGTTCGACACGAACAGCGAGCGGTCGGGCGCGTCCTCGGCCCAGTCCGGCAGCGAGACCCTCGGCGCACGGAATCGCTTCTCCCAGTCGGACATCTCCACAGCTTCGTCAGCTTTGTCCATGCCCCCTAGGATCACCCGTCCGACGCCCTACGGGGCACCCCTGAGCTGGGCAATGAGGTCCTGGTAAGTCGCGAAGGCGGGTTTGGGCGTGTAGTCGTCGCGGAGAAGCCCAAAGTGGTAGAAAAGGCCGGACCCGTGACTGTCGGCGTCGCGCAAGGAGAAGAACGCGTAGGCGTCAACGCGGAGTTCGTCCGCCAGGGCGGCGACCGTGCGCACGACGGTGTCCAGCGTGGCGGCTTGGCGGTCCTCGGGGCGGCCGGGGCCGGTGGGCCAGCCGTTCTCGCAGACGCGCAGCGGGACGCCGAAGGGGATGCCGACCTGGGGTAGATGGGTGTCGCGGAATGAGCGCAGTACGGCGGTGACCGCACCGGCCAGCTTCTCGGCGGGCAACGGACGGAACACGTCGGGGAAGAAGTCGACCCCGACGTAGTCGAGGCTCGCCCGGAACTCGTCGTCGGCCAGAGCCGCCAGGTCGGACCAGAAGGTGTCGGCCGGGTCGAAGGACGGCACGGCGTTGAAGCCGACCGCGACCGGATGCCCCAGCGCGCGGGCCTCCCGCTTGGCGGCGCCGACACCCTGCACGAGCGCGTCCAGGACGCCGGGCACGCTGCCGTCCAGGGTCGGCAGCCGCACATTGGGTTCCTCGCAGATCTGGACCGACGCCAGCCGGGGCCCGTACGCCCGGACCGCCTCGCGCACGAACTCCGTCCAGCCGTCGAGGGCCCCGGTCGGTTCCCGGAACTGCAGGACGAGGTCGAGCCGGCGCCCCCGCCCGAGATACCGCTCCGGGTCGGCCGGGGTTGGCGGCGGCGGGGGCACGGTGGCGGCGAAGGACCGGTAGGCGCGCACCGTGAGCGTCGGCGCGTCGCCCTGGAGCGCGTCCAGCGCGGCGGTCACGCGGTCGGGATCGTCCGGTGAGACCGGCTGGACAATCCCCTCGTCGTCCCCCAGCAGCCCGCCCGGATAGATGCCGAAGATCAGTCCCATGGCCCCTCCCACATCTTTGGCGTGGCCCTATTTTTGATGTGACCACAATTTTGGGGTGACGCTACCATGTGCCTGTGGGGCTACGAGAGACAAAGAAGCGGCAGACCCGTACGGCCATCGCCGACGCGGCGTTGGAACTGTTCCTGGAGCACGGCTTCGACCGGGTCACCGTCGCGGAGGTGGCCCGGCACGCGGGCGTCTCCACCAACACCGTGTTCAACTACTTCCCGGCCAAGGAGGACCTCTTCTTCGACCGCGAGGCCGAGGTGGAACAGCGCCTGGCCACCGTAGTGCGCGACCGCGCCGCCACAGTCTGCCCGGTCGAGACCGTCCGCGACGACCTGCTGGACGCCCTGGCCCGCGACGAGCCCACCCTCGGACTGCGCCCCGGCGCCGACCGCTTCTGGCAGGTCGTGCTGGACAGCCCCGCCTTGCGCGCCCGCGAACGGGAGATCGGTGAGCACGCCGAGACCGCCCTCGCCGCAGCCCTCGCCGACCACCCGCCCCTCACGCCGTTCGGACCCCCGCTGCCGGGCCTCCTCGCGGGCGCGCTGGCCGGTACCTATCGGGCGGTGCTGCGCGAGATCCGGGGCGGGGTGTTGGCCGGCGAGGCCCCCGCCCGCGTCCGGGACGCCGTCACCCCCGAGGCCGTCCGCGCCTTCCAGGCCCTCTGCCGGGGTCTGCACCCCGTACCGCCGGGCCCACCGTGAAGGTGACAAACGGGGCGCCGTACCTTAGGAGCGTGTACCGGTTTCTGCTGACACCCCGCTGGTGGGGCATCAACGTCTTCGTGCTGCTCGCCATCCCGTTCTGCGTGTTCATGGGGTCGTGGCAGCTCAGCCGGTTCGAAGGGCGGGTGCAGGACCATCGCACCGCCACGGAACAGGCGGCGGACTCCCGCCACGAGCAGGCGGTACCGCTCGCGCGGATGCTTCCCGTGGACAAGGCGACCTCGGGACGGCGGGTCGTGGTCAGCGGCGAGTACGGCAGGCAGCTGCTGTCGCCCGGCCGTGAGCTGGACGGCAGGACCGGCTTCTACGTCGTGACCCTGCTGCGCACCCCGGACGGCGAGTCCCTGCCGGTGGTCCGGGGCTGGCTGCCCGGCAGGGCCGATCCGGCGAAGGCTCCGAAGCCCCCGGCCGGGAAGGTCACCGTCACCGGCGCGCTCCAGGCCCCCGAGTCGCCGGGCAGCAACGGCGTCCCCGCGACCGGCGGACTGCCCGGCGGGCAGACCAACGCCATCGCCCCGGCCTCCCTGGTCAACCTGGTGCCGGACAAGCTGTACGCGGCCTGGGTCACCCTCGACCGGGGCGACGCCGGGATGAAGGCGGTGCCCGCGACCGCGCCCGTCGGCACCGGGCTAGACCTGAAGGCGTTCCAGAACCTCGGCTACACCGGCGAGTGGTTCGTCTTCGCGGGCTTCGTGGTCTTCATGTGGTTCCGCCTGCTGCGCCGGGAGGCAGAGGCCGCCCGCGACGCCGAACTGGGCCTGGTGACGGACGGCGCCGACGCCCCCGAGGACGCCGGCACCCGCACCACGGTCTAGTGCTGTGACCGGAAGGGTTTGCCGGACGCCGCGAGCCGGTGAACCTTTCCGGTCACAGCACTAGCTAGCTCTCGGACTGCATCCCCGTGTAGTACACCGTTCCCGCGCACGCGTTCGGTACCGACGCCGTCGCCGCCGTGCCGGACGCCGCGCTGTACGTCACCTGCACGCTGCCGTCGGCCGGGCCGTCGACGGCGAGGAGCTGCGGGGCCGCGCCGACCGTGCCGCCGCTGCTGTCCGCGTTCCCGGTCGCGCCCGGGTCGCCGCTGGTCGTCGGGTCGGGCGAGGGTCCGCCGGTGGCCGAGCCGCCGCCGGTGGTGCTGTCGCCGCCGCCCGGGACCGGGCAGGTCTCGGAGGGCACGAACGCGAACTTCTCCGTGTACGCCCCGCCCGGCCGCAGCGCCAGCGAGGACACCGCCAGCGACGGGTCGGGCAGCCCGCTCGCCGCGTCGCCGGACACATGGGCGGCCACGCTCAGCTTGGCCGGGTCGGCCGCGCCGACCGCCACGGCGCCGACCTGGCCCGCGCCGGTGACCGTGCAGGCGGTGCCGGAGACGTTGGCGACGCGGAAGCTGCCGTAGACCACGCCGGCGGAGTCGGGCCCGCTCGCGCTGCCCGTGACGCCCAACTGGGCCGGGGTGCAGCTCGGGGTGCCGGAGGCGAGGCTCGCCGAGGGGTCCGCGGCGCCGGGCGCGCCGGACTCGCCGCCACCCTTCTTTCCGGGCTCGTCCTTCCGCCCGCCGGCCTTGCCGGTACCGGGCGTGCCGCCCGTGCCGCCGTGGGGGCCGCCGGAGGCGTCGTCGGAGGCGCGGCCTTCGCCCTCGGTACCCCGCGTCGACTCGGACCGGCCTGCCATGGCGGTGTCGGGGCCGTCGCCGCCGGTGTCGGAGACGTGCACCAGAGCCGGGATCGCGGTGCCGAGCAGCAAGGCCGCCGCGGCCATGCCGACCGCCGCGTGCCGCTTGCGGGCCCGCCGCGCGGGAACGGCCCGCCGCAGATGCTCCAGCGAGCCGGTACGGGGCTGCACGTCCTCCACGGCGGAGTGCAGCAGCCGCCGCAGCGCCTGCTCGTCCGCCCCGAGCCCGTCGTCCAGGCCGTCGGCCTCGATGCCCCGGCCGGCCCGCCGGGAGCCCTCCGGCCCCAGCAGCCGTTCCAGGCCGTCGAGGCCGTCGAGCTTCCGTGTCTCCGCGTCGGCGGAGACGTCCGGACGGGCGGACTCCTCTCCGCGGCTGCCGTCGTTCACAGTTTCGTTCCCAGCGTGCGTCGGCTTGTCGTGTCGGTCGGCCCCCGTGGCCGGATCGTCGGCCGGATCGTCGTGCTCGCTCATGTCTTCGCTCCCATGGACACCCGCAGCGCGGCGATGCCCCGTGAGCCGTAAGCCTTCACCGAGCCCAGCGAGATGCCGAGCGTCTCGGCGACCTGAGCTTCCGTCATGTCCGCGAAGTAGCGCAGCACCAGCACCTCGCGCTGACGGCGCTGAAGGCCCTTCATGGCCTTGATGAGCGAGTCCCGTTCGAGCTGGTCATAGGCGCCCTCCTCCGCGCTCGCCATGTCCGGCATCGGCTTGGAGAGCAGCTTCAGGCCGAGGATGCGGCGGCGCAGCGCGGACCGGGACAGGTTGACGACCGTCTGGCGCAGGTACGCAAGGGTCTTCTCCTTGTCCCGGACGCGCTTGCGGGCCGAGTGGACGCGGATGAACGCCTCCTGCACGACGTCCTCGCAGGAGGCGGTGTCGTCCAGGAGCAGGGCCGCGAGACCGAGCAGGGAGCGGTAGTGCGCCCGGTAGGTCTCGGTGAGGTGGTCGACGGTCGTGCCGGCGGCCGCGTCACCCGCGGTGTCGTCGGCGCCGTCGCGCTGGCCGGGTATACGGGTGGGGCGCGCGGCGGGCATCGGCGCGATCACCGGCATGCCGCCGGGCACACGCGGCCGGAGTGCCGCACGGGGCGGCCGGAGCGCCGCCGCGCCGCGGGCTGCTGGGGAAGCGCCCGGCTCGAAGAGAGCCGTCGCGAGTTCGAGTACCTCTGCCACGCCAGTTGGACACGCGTACCCCGGACAGGGTTGTACGTGCCGGGCGTCACATTCACGACGACCGACAGTTCCTCAAGTGCCGCCATGCGCCCCGCTCTTCCCCTACGCCTAGTTGAAAGGGCGTCACCACGCCCCACCGCGACGCCCCGCGCCCGGAATCCACGTCCCGCCGCACCAGGGTGAGGGCAAAGACGCTCCCCGTGCTCGCGCGGTTGCGGAGGACCGGGAGGGAAATCCTCTGTCGTGACGAGTGCCGGGTACAAGTGGTTGGGACCATGGCTCCGGCCACATTCCCCAGGAGAATCCCATGAACGTCACAGGTTTCTCACATCATTTCAGCGGCCACCAGCTCGGCGATCTGGGCGGTGTTGAGGGCGGCGCCCTTGCGCAGGTTGTCGCCGCAGACGAAGAGTTCGAGCGCGGCCGGGTCGTCCAGCGCCCGGCGCACGCGGCCCACCCAGGTGGGATCGGTGCCCACCACGTCGGCCGGGGTGGGGTACTCCCCGGCGGCAGGGTTGTCGCAGAGGACCACACCGGGGGCGGTGGCGAGGATCTCGCGGGCACCGTCCACGGTGACCTCGTCCTGGAAGCGGGCGTGGACGGTCAGGGAGTGGGTGGTGAGGACCGGGACCCGTACGCAGGTGACGGCGACCGGCAGGGCGGGCAGGCCGAGGATCCTGCGGGTCGCGTCGCGGACCCTCATCTCCTCCGAGGACCAGCCGTCCTCGCGCAGCGACCCGGCCCAGGGCACCACGTTGAGCGCGACGGGCTCCGGGAACGGCCCGGTCAGCTCACCCACCGCACGCCGCACGTCCCCGGGCGCGGTGCCCAGGTCGGTGCCCGCGACCAGGGACAACTGGGCGCGCAGCGTCTCGATCCCGGCCCGCCCGGCCCCGCTGACCGCCTGGTACGAGGAGAGCACCAGCTCACGCAGCCCGAACTCGGCGTGCAGCGCGCCCAGAGCGACGATCATCGACAGGGTCGTGCAGTCGGGACTGGCGACGATCCCGCGCGGCCGCATCCGCGCCATGTGCGGGTTGACCTCCGGGACGACGAGCGGCACCTCCGGGTCCATCCGGAAGGCACCGGAGTTGTCGACCACGACCGCGCCGCGCGCGGCGGCCGGCGGCGCCCACCGGGCGGCGACCTCGTCGGGCACGTCGAACATGGCGACGTCGACACCGTCGAGGGCGTCCTCGGTGAGGGCGGCGACCTCGACCTCCTCCCCGCGCACGGCCAGCTTGCGGCCGGCCGAGCGCGGGGAGGCGAACAGCCTGATCTCGCCCCAGACGTCCGCCCGCTGGGACAGGATCTGGAGCATCACCGCTCCCACGGCTCCGGTCGCCCCCACGACCGCCAGTGTCGGGCGACCGGTGCGTGACATCAGCGGCCCGTGCCCCCGTAGACGACGGCCTCGTCGGTGTCGGAGTCGAGCCCGAAGGCGGTGTGCACGGCGCGGACGGCCTCGGGGACCTCGTCGGCGCGGGTGACGACCGAGATGCGGATCTCGGAGGTTGAGATCAGCTCGATGTTCACGCCCGCGTCGCTGAGCGCCTCGAAGAAGGCGGCCGTGACGCCCGGGTTGGTCTTCATGCCGGCGCCGACCAGGGAGATCTTGCCGATCTGGTCGTCGTAGCGCAGGGACTCGAAGCCGATGCCGGAGCGGTTGCGCTCCAGCGCGTCGATGGCCTTGCGGCCCTCGGTCTTCGGCAGGGTGAAGGAGATGTCGGTCAGGCCCGTGGAGGCGGCCGACACGTTTTGCACGACCATGTCGATGTTGATCTCGGCGTCAGCGATGGTCCGGAAGATGGCCGCGGCCTCGCCCGGCTTGTCCGGCACGCCGACGACGGTGATCTTGGCCTCGGAGGTGTCGTGCGCGACACCGGAGATGATGGCCTGCTCCACCTGCTGTTCCCCTTGCTCGATCGGCTCGCTGCTGACCCACGTGCCGCGCAGCCCGCTGAAGGAGGAGCGCACGTGGATCGGGATGTTGTATCGGCGGGCGTACTCCACGCAGCGGTGGAGCAGCACCTTGGAGCCGGACGCGGCCAGCTCCAGCATGTCCTCGAAGGAGATCCAGTCGATCTTCCGGGCCTTCTTCACCACGCGCGGGTCGGCGGTGAACACGCCGTCCACGTCGGTGTAGATCTCGCAGACCTCGGCGTCGAGCGCTGCGGCGAGCGCGACGGCGGTGGTGTCGGAGCCGCCGCGGCCCAGCGTGGTGATGTCCTTCTTGTCCTGGCTCACACCCTGGAAACCGGCGACGATGGCGATGTTGCCCTCGTCCAGCGCGGTGCGGATGCGGCCCGGCGTGACGTCGATGATGCGGGCTTTGTTGTGGACCGAGTCGGTGATGACACCTGCCTGGCTGCCCGTGAACGACTGGGCCTCGTGGCCCAGCTTTTTGATCGCCATCGCCAGCAGAGCCATGGAGATACGCTCTCCGGCGGTCAGCAGCATGTCGAACTCACGCCCGGCAGGCATCGGAGAAACCTGCTCGGCGAGATCGATCAGCTCGTCCGTCGTGTCGCCCATCGCGGAGACCACGACAACCACCTGGTTGCCGTTCTTCTTGGCTTCCACGATCCGCTTGGCGACGCGCTTGATGCCCTCGGCATCGGCTACGGAGGAGCCTCCGTACTTCTGCACGACAAGGCCCACGTGCGCTCCTCGCTCGGTTCGTTTGTGTCGGCTCAGTCTATCGAGTGTCCGAAATCCACCATCGCGCTCCCGCATGGTGAGACGTCGTCCGCCCGGTCCCGAACCTGCCCAGCGGTACGCGGACCACGCGGAAAGTGCCCCGCGTCACAGCGCCTGCCGCGTGGTCAGCGCACCTGCCGGATACCGAGGGGGGTGCCGATCTCCTCGGCCATGACGCGCCCGGCCTCGCGCTCCAGCGCCTCGTCGCCCAGGTCCTGGTCGGTGTCGAGGCCGTCCAGCTCCTCCAGCGGCTGGTTCAGGCGGACGTGGATGAGGACGGACTGCAGGGCGCGCAGCACGGCCGAGGCCGTGGGGCCCCAGTTGGAGAAGTAGGAGAACTGCCACCACCACAGCGCCTCGGCGGTGCGGCCGGCCCGGTAGTGGACCATGCCGTGGCTCAGGTCGGTGATGACGTCCGCGAGGTCGTCGGAGATCCGGGCGGCGACCGGCGCGGTACGGGGCGCGTACGGGTCGAACACCTCGGAGTAGACGTCGACCGGGTCCAGCAGGCGGGCCAGGTTCTCGCGCAGGCCGTCCGCGTCCGGCTCGGGGCCGGGGTCGGGCTCGTAGCGCTCGTCCGGGAGGAAGTCCTCGTGGGCGCCGAGGCGTCCGCCGGCCAGCAGGAGCTGGGAGACCTCCAGCAGCAGGAAGGGCACGGTGGAACCGGGCTCGTCGCCCTTGGCGACCTCGGTGACGGCGACCAGGAAGCTCTCGATCTGGTCGGCGATCTGGACCGCGAAGTCGTCCGGGTTCTGCGACGTGGCGTGCAGCGTGGCGTCAGACATCTAGGAGTCGTCTCCCCTCGAAGGCGCGGCCGAGGGTGACCTCGTCCGCGTATTCCAGGTCTCCGCCGACCGGGAGGCCGCTGGCCAGGCGGGTGACCTTCAGACCCATGGGCTTGATCATGCGGGCGAGGTACGTCGCCGTGGCCTCGCCTTCGAGATTGGGATCGGTGGCGAGGATCAGCTCGGTGACGGTGCCGTCGGCGAGGCGGGCCAGCAGTTCCCTGATCCGCAGGTCGTCCGGGCCGACGCCCTCGATGGGGCTGATCGCGCCGCCCAGGACGTGGTACTTGCCCCGGAACTCACGGGTGCGCTCGATGGCCACGACGTCCTTGGGCTCCTCGACCACGCAGATGACCGAGGGGTCGCGGCGAGGGTCGCGGCAGATGTTGCACAGTTCTTCCTGCGCCACGTTCCCGCAGGTCGCGCAGAAGCGGACCTTGGCCTTGACCTCCAGCAGGGCGTGCGCGAGCCGTTTGACGTCCGTCGGCTCGGCCTGGAGGACGTGGAAGGCGATCCGCTGCGCGCTCTTCGGACCGACGCCGGGGAGCCGTCCCAGCTCGTCGATGAGGTCCTGGACCACGCCTTCGTACAACGGACTGCCTTTCCTTCAAGACCTTGCGGTACGTACCGTAGTTGCCCGGGCGTCAGAAGGGCAGACCGGGGATGCCGCCGCCGCCGAGTCCCTCGGCCAGCGGGCCGAGCTTCTGCTGCTGGAGGGCCTGCGCGTTCTCGTTCGCCGCCTGCACGGCCGCGACGACGAGGTCCGCGAGGGTCTCGGTGTCCTCCGGGTCGACGGCCTTGGGGTCGATCTTCAGCGCGCGCAGGTCGCCGGAGCCGGTCACGGTCGCCTTGACCAGACCGCCGCCCGCCTGGCCCTCGACCTCCGTGTTCGCCAGTTCCTCCTGGGCCCGCGCCAGATCCTGCTGCATCTTCTGGGCCTGCTGGAGCAACTGCTGCATGTTCGGCTGGCCGCCACCGGGAATCACGGGGGTGTCTCCTGTCTGTCTTCGCCGCTTCTCTGCTGGGCACGAGCCTACGTGGTCCGGGCGGCCCTCGCGCTGCCACTCTTTCGGGTGAGATCGCCTCCGGCCCTCTACCTGATCAACCCCCTCTTCCGGGCGTACCACCCCGCGAACACGGCACCCCGCCACCCGTTGGGCGGTAGGAAGGACATCCCGCGCCGCCACCGGGTGTGACGGCCGCACGATCGGTGTTCACGTTCAGTAGGGAGTCCGGGGTGGGCCAGCCGGAACAGCAACCCGACGAGGTGCCCCCGGCCGGCCGGCGACCCGGTCCGGGCCCGCACGGCTCCGGGCCCGCCGGCCCCGCGGGGGGCGGATCTCCGGTCGGCGGGGCGGGAGCGGACCGGGTGTGGCGGGGTGAGCGGAGTGGTGGCGGTGGGGACGGGGATGCGGACGGCGGACGGCCCCGGGATCAGGACGTGAGCGCGGGCCGGCCGGGAGACCGGGGGACGGACCCGGCGGGACCGCTGCCCGGGGATCTGGTGGGGCGGGAGCTGCCGCTCGGGGACTGGGGGGAACCGGCGGAGCGGCTGGGGGAGCTGTTCCGCTGGGTCGAGGCGGGGGCGCTGCGCACGGCGGACTGGTACCTCGCGGACCGGGTGTGGCGGCGGCGGGCCGCGCGGGGGCTGCGGGGCGGCGCGGCCGCGGGCGTGGTGGCCGGGGCGGCGTTGCCGTTGCTGGACGCGACCGGGGCGGTGGCGGGGTGCGGGCCGTGGGGATACCTGGCGTTGCTGCTGGGGGCGGCGTGCGCCGGGGCGGACCGGTGTTTCGGGCTGACCTCGGGGTGGATGCGGGACCTGGCCACCGCGCAGGCGGTCCAACGGCGTCTGCAGGCGCTGCAGTTCGACTGGGCGTCGGAGAGTGCCCGTGAGGTGCTGGGTCCTGCGGACGGCACGGCGGGGGAGGCGGCGGAACGTTGCCTCGGGATTCTGCGCCGTTTCTCGGAGGACGTGACGGAGCTGGTCCGCACGGAGACGTCGGACTGGATGCGGGAGTTCCGGGGCGGGCGCCCGCCGCTCTCCTCTCCGCCCCCTCCGTCCCGGGCCGCCGACCCGCCGCCGGCCTCCCGCTACCTCACCCCGCCCCCGGGCACCCGCCCCAACATGCCCCGCCAGCGTCCGCCGGACCCCCGCTGACGGCTCCGCCGGGTCCGGGCGGGCGAGCGGACTCGCCGTCGGCGGCCGCGGGCCGCCCCGTCGGAGCGATGCCCGCGAGGGAGGCCCCGGCGGGTGAGCGCGTGGCGTGCTCGTCCACCGCCGGGCGGTCGAGGGCGCTCGTGGGCGGACACCGGGACGGGCGCACGGTTCCACGGCGGTCCCGGCTGCCGGGAGGCGCGGACGGAGCTCGCCGTCATTCGGTGACGCTTCCGCCCGCACTGACCCGGTCGTAGGTCACGGCTTGCACGCCGGACGGTCCCGTCCGCCTCAGGCGGCCGTCCGGGAAGAGGGTGAGGGTGGTGGGGGCACCCGGGGCGCAGGAGGAGAGAGGGGCACCGGAGGTCACCGTGGTGGCGGTGAGTCGTACCGGGCCCCCGGTGTCCGGCTTCCGGGCCAGGGACGCGGCGAAGACGCAGTGGTGGTCGGCCCCGTCCGCGACCAGGGTGAGGACGCGCTCGCCGACCCGCCCCTGGGTCACGCTGAGCCGGTGCGTGCCGGCCCCGTCGACACGGGCTTCCCATCCGCCGAGGTAGCGCTCCGGGACGTCCCCCTCGGCCGGGCCGGACACCGCGGTCGCCGTGTCCGACACCCCGCCGCCCCGTAACAACGTGAACAGGGTCCCCCCGGCTCCCAGGGCGACGATCAGCGCGACCAGGACGAGCAGCCACGTGGACCGCAGGTCCCGCGTTCTCCCGTCCACCTCCGGATGCCCGTACGCAGCGACCGCCCACCCCCTGCCGTCCCCCACGGCCGCGTGCTCCCGCCCCCCGCCGGCTCCCCCGGACAGAGACCCGCGCCCGCCGGCCCCCTGGCCGTCCGGACTCGCGCCGAAGACCCAGTCCTCGTCCTCCCCCGGCCCCAACTCCCGCATCCCGCAACCGCCTTCCCCCGAAGCGCGCCAACGGCCCGAGGATAGTGCGGGCATACGGGACAGCGCAGGGCCCGGTCCGGGGCCCGGCGAACACGCCCCCACTCACGACAACCTGTCGCACATCCCGCCCCCGCCCACAACAGTCCGCCGATGTCGCGCCGGGGCCCCCACCCCCTACCCTCACCCGCATGACGCCTCAGCCGAACCCGGAGCAGACCCCCACCCCCGACCCCGAGACCGGTGCCGCCGTGAAGGCCGCCGACCGGGCGCACGTGTTCCACTCCTGGTCCGCGCAGGACCTGATCGACCCCCCGGCCGTCGCGGGCGCGCAGGGCTCGTACTTCTGGGACTACGACGGCAAGCGGTACCTGGACTTCACCAGCGGCCTGGTGTTCACGAACATCGGCTACCAGCACCCGGAGGTCGTCGCCGCGATCCAGGAGCAGGCGGCGAGGATGACGACGTTCGCCCCGGCCTTCGCCGTGGAGGCACGCTCGGAGGCGGCCCGCCTGATCGCGGAACGCACCCCGGGCGACCTGGACAAGATCTTCTTCACCAACGCCGGCGCGGACGCGGTCGAGCACGCGACCCGGATGGCCCGCCTGCACACCGGCCGCCCCAAGGTGCTCTCGGCGTACCGGTCGTACCACGGCGGCACCCAGCAGGCGGTGAACCTCACGGGCGATCCCCGCCGCTGGCCCTCGGACAACGGCAGCGCGGGCGTGGTGCGCTTCTGGGCGCCGTTCCTGTACCGGTCCCGGTTCTACGCGGAGACGGAGGAGCAGGAGTGCGCCCGCGCGCTGGAGCACCTGGAGACGACGATCCGCTTCGAGGGGCCCGGCACGATCGCGGCGGTGATCCTGGAGACGATTCCGGGTACGGCCGGGATCATGGTCCCGCCCCCGGGTTACCTCGCCGGGGTCCGCGAGATCTGCGACCGCCACGGCATCGTCTTCATCCTGGACGAGGTGATGGCCGGGTTCGGGCGGACCGGTGAGTGGTTCGCGGCGGACCTCTCGGGGGTCGTCCCGGACCTGATGACCTTCGCCAAGGGCGTGAACTCGGGGTACGTGCCCCTGGGCGGCGTCGCCATCTCCGGTGCCATCGCGGAGACCTTCGCCAGGCGTCCGTACCCCGGCGGTCTCACCTACTCCGGGCATCCCCTGGCCTGCGGGGCCGCGGTCGCCACGATCAACGTCATGGCCCGCGAGGGCGTCGTGGAGAACGCAAAGCGGCTCGGCGGGACGGTCCTCGGTCCCGCCCTCGCCGCCCTCGCCGAGCGCCACCCCAGCGTGGGCGAGGTCCGCGGTACGGGCATGTTCTGGGCCCTGGAGCTCGTCAGGGACCGCGCGACCCGCGAACCCCTGGTCCCCTACAACGCGTCCGGTGAGGCCAACGCCCCCATGGCCGCCTTCGCCGCCACCGCCAAGAAGAACGGCCTCTGGCCCTTCGTCAACATGAACCGCACCCACGTGGTCCCGCCCTGCAACATCACGGAACCGGAACTGAAGGAAGGCCTGGCCGCCCTGGACGCCGCCCTGACCACGGCGGACGAGTACACGACGTCTGCCTGACCAGGCCGGAACCCGTTCCCCCGGCCCCCTGCCGGCGGAACGGGTGGCGGGCCTGCGGGGCCGGTGGTGCCGAAGGCGCGCACCACCACCCCGTCCGGCAGGGGGCGGAAGCGGCCCTCACACCGTCCCGCACACATAAAGGGCACCGGGGCTGATGCCCGGCAGGGGTGAACGCGTAAGGTGACGTGCTCGTAAGGGGTTGTGGGAATAGGCACGTGCATACGAGAGCGGCCCCATTCGTGTGAGGAGACTCCGGGACGATGCCCGGCCACGGCGCTGTGACGCGCAGTACCTTGCGGCAGCAGATCGCCGACGCCCTGCGTGACGAGGTGCTGGCCGGGCGACTGGTGCCGGGGCGGGCGTTCACCGTGAAGGAGATCGCGGACCTGTACGGGGTCTCCGCGACACCGGTGCGAGAGGCCCTGGTGGACCTCTCGGCGCAGGCCCTGCTGGAGGCCGACCACCACCGGGGCTTCCGCGTCCCCGAGTACTCCCTCGCCGACTACCGGGGCATGATCGAGGCCCGTTCCCTGGTCACCGAGGGCATGTTCCGCGTCCTCGGCCAGGGCCACCCCGCTTTCGCGGACGCGGGGAACCCCCGCACGGCGGCCGCGCTCGCGACGGTACGGCGGCGCGGCGAGGAGGCCCAGCGGGCGAACGCGGCCGGCGACCTCACCGTCCTCATCGGCTATGACCTCCGCTTCTGGCGCGAGCTGAGCGTGCTCTTCGGCAACCTCTACCTCGCCGAGTTCCTGCACCACCTGCGCGTCCGCTCCTGGGTCTGCGCGGTCCAGCACCTCCGCCGCCTCCCCGAGGTCCGCGGCCGCCTGTGGGCCGGCCACACGGACCTGGTCGACGCCCTGACGGCCCGCGACCACGACGCCGCCCGGGCCCTGGTCGCCGCGGCCAACGCCCACGCCCTGGAGATGGTCGAGGAACTCACCGGGGGATAAGGGCTGTCCGGCGGATCACTGACGGAGTTGGAGCCGGATCGCTGCGGCAGTGACAGTGCCGTGGAAGACGTAGGCCCGCTTGTCGTAACGAGCAGCGGTCGCACGAGGAGTCCTGCACCGTCTGGACGACGCCGGCCTGCTCGACCTGTCCCGGGTCGTGCTCGATTCCGCGTACGTGAGGGCTGAAAAAGGGGGCGAACTCGCAGGTCCGAGCCCTGTGGACCGGGGCAAGCCGGGTTCCGGGATGCACGTCCTTCGGACGCGAACGGACTGCCCCTCCTCGTCGGCCTCTCCGCGGCGAACGCCCACGGCAGCCTCGTTGCGCACAGGATAGATGAGTATCGGGGGCCGTCCCCCGTCGCGTGTTGGGTCCACGGCCACGACCGGCCCACGTGTGACGAGTGACGGAACGACGACCACCAGGCGTGCGGGCAGGCCGATCCGGAACCGGCTCTCGACCCGGATGATGCCATCGGCCCATCGAATTTCGGGGTGGAGCGAGTTGAAGAGCCTGGCCGCCCCATGCCGGGCGAGCACGTGGGCACATCGGTCGATCTCCGCGTCAAGGGTGGCCTTGGCGGCATCCCAGTGCGGGGCGAAGGCCAGATCCCAATAGCGCCGCAGCTCGTCCGCCGCCTGGCGGGCCATATGCGCACCACCCCGGTCCATGGCCCGCCACACACCCGCCGGCAGCTCGCAGCCGGCGAGGCCGTTCCCGGGCCGCCCGTCGTGTAAGGCCTCCAACTCGCCCAGGACGCGACGGGGTGGGGAGCGCCGGACATGTAGCAATTGCTCCTCCACCGTGGGCGAGGGCCCTGAGGGGTGCGGCCTGAGGAAGTCGGGCACGTATCCACCCTCGTCCCGCGCCAGTTCCGACAGCAGAGGCAGTCGCGCCCGACGCATTATGCGCCGGGCGTGGGTGACCCACGGGTCGGTATCAGGAGACGGTCGCGCACCGCAGGGCAGCAGCGTCAGGACCACCTCGTGCAGCGGCGAGACGGCGAAGCGGGACCGGGCGAGCCCGGCGGCGTCCACGGTGAGCTCGATCACGCCGTTTCGACCTTCCTGCTGTCCGGTTCTGCTGGCTCCGTGACCGCACATTCGATTCTGATCGAATCATGGCACGAACGGTCGCGGTAGAAGGCCTGATTACCGCAGTCTGATGGCCCGCGGTGGTGGTTCCTCGACGCTGCGGGGGAGCTGCGAAGCGAGGGATCGCGGGAGGGTCGCAGCACCCGTGTCTCTTAATGCCGAAGCACGTGCCGCGAGGAGCAGTCGGGCCGCATTGATCATCACCGATTGCGGCGCAAGAGAAACGAGACGACGACTTTGTGCAGAAGAATCGCAATTACCCTGGCGGCCGCGACGCTGATCACCGGCACCCTTGCCGCCCCGGCAGCATTTGCCGGGCCCGCCGTCGCTCAGGCATACACCTGCCGCTACACCGAATCGTCGAGCGGCAAGTGGTATGCCGGCCATTACAGCGGCGAAACAGTCATTCCGAGTTCCACCGGAGTGTCTAGTTCGGGCATCGAGGCCCAGTGCCTGCTCAAGAAGTCAGGGTGGTTCGACCCCGGCACGATCGACGGTGTCTTCGGGACCAAGTCCAAGGCCGCAGCGAGGGAATTCCAGGAGTACATCAATGACTGGGCCAACCGGCCCGTGCTGGTGGTCGACGGCACGGTCGGCCCCGCGACATGGTACTACCTGCGCTGTTGCGCACCTGGAATGTGATGCACAACCCCGTGGCCCCCGAGCAGCAGTCGCGGTGCCACGCCGGGAACTCGCTCATCGAACGGTTGCCCCGATGAATGACCCTCGGGTGGTCGTACATGACAGGAAAGCCTCCCGGCAGCTCGCTGGTGTCCCATCGACAGCGACTTGCGAGGCCGTCCTCTCAGACATCACAAGGCCGAGGCGCACATCACCAGCGGCATTCGAACGATGGTGATCACCATGTGACCGTACACGAGAGAAACGAGACGACCTTGCACAGAAAAATCACGATCGCCTTGACGGCCGCGACGCTGATCACTGGCGCCGTTGCCCCTGCAGTATTTGCAGGCCCTGCCGCCGCTCAGGCGTACACCTGTCGCTACTCGGAGTCGGGAGTGTATACGTATGCCGGCCATTACAGCGGCATGACGGTCGTTCCGAGCTCCACCGGAGTGTCGAGTTCGGGCATCGAGGCTCAGTGCCTGCTCAAGAAAGCAGGGTTCGATCCCGGCACGATCGACGGTGTCTTCGGGACAAAGTCCAAAGCCGCTGCCAGGGAATTCCAGGCCCATCTGAACGACAGGGTGGGCTACCACGTACTTGACGTGGATGGCATCGTCGGCAGCGAAACATGGCCTGAACTTCGGTACTACGTAGGCGCCCACTGGTAGATCCAGCTCGGCCGCTCCACGTACCACGAATCAAACAATCCCCTGCGTGTTTCAGGGGAGTAGCGCCGCAAGGCATCGTGCAGCGGCGTCACTCGTGCAATTCGCTTGACAGGAATGAACACCGGACCACGACACGAGAGAAGCGAGACGGCCTTGCATAGAAGCATCGCGACTGCCTTGACAGCCGCAACGCTCATCGCCAGCACCGTAGCCGCGCCTGCGGCCTTCGCCGGAACCAGTACCACTCAGGCATACGTCTGTCACTACTCCGTCTCGGGAGGCAAGGCGTATGCCGGCTACTACAGCGGCAATACGGTCATCCCGAGTTCCACCGGAGTGTCGAGTTCGGGCATCGAGGCTCAGTGCCTGCTCAAGAGGGCAAAATTCGACCCCGGCACGATCGACGGTGTCTTCGGGACCAACTCCAAAGCCGCTGCCAAGCGATTCCAGACCCTGATGAACAACGCGTTCGGCTACAACATCGCCATCGACGGCACCGTCGGCCAGGAGACATGGCCTGCGCTGCGGTGGTACGCCGAGTACAACGCCTGAACAGCCGTCATCGCCCACGGCTCAGAACTCGCTGACCAAGAAGTCCGTCCCGGCGCCGACGGCGCCGGGACGGCGGCGTACACCAAGTCGGAGGACACGGCCATAGTCCGTGACGGCGCCACGGTTCCACAGGCCCACAAGCAGGACGGTCGCTGTGAGCCGAAGTCCCTGCCGCCCGGAGCAGTCCACCAACGGCCATGCTGCCGGACCACGACATGAAGGAGACGAGACGACATGCGCAGAAGCGTCGCGGCGGCTTTGACAGTCGCCACACTGATGACCGGCATCATTGCCGCGCCTGCCGCCATCGCCGGCACCACCACCGCTCAGGCATACGGCTGCAGCTATTACGCCGCGGAGCCCTACGGGTATGCCGGCTACTACGAGGGCATGACGGTCGTTCCGAGTTCCACCGGAGTGTCGAGCTCGGGCATCGAGGCTCAGTGCCTGCTCAAGAGGGCAGGATTCGACCCCGGCACGATCGACGGTGTCTTCGGGACCAACTCCAAAGCCGCTGCCAAGCGATTCCAAACCATGATGAACGGCTCGTATGGTTACACCCTCGCGACCGACGGCATCGTCGGCAGCAAAACTTGGCCTGCGCTGCGGACCTACGTGTGTTACCGGACGTGATCATTCGCTCCCTCGTGCCCCGTCGCGTACGTGCGGCATTCGGGAGCTCGAGCGCGCCCATCCTGAAGCTCCCATCGTCAACGGCAGCCGCCGCACGATCCCCGCCCCGATACCCCGCGTTCCCCCGGTGACCAGCGCCCGCTTTCCCTTGATTTCCGGTGTTCCCGTCCTGTTTTCCGCGGCGACCATTTCAGCGCTCCCCTCTTGACAGATTAACGGCGGACTTCTCTTCGAGTCGCATCACCGTAGGCCCGGAAAAGAAGGAAGCAAAGACCGAATAGCAGCAGGGGCCATAGGGCTTTCCTATGGCCCGCGGTACGGACTACGCTTCCTGGTCCACCCGCGTGCGAGGAGAGGCCCCGCGCCGGACGATGCGAGGAGTCCTTCTTGGCCTGTGACCTGTGGCTGGTGCCGCTCGTGGACGTGCTGTGCCACACGCCGGACAACCCGTTCGCCGAGGAACTCGCGCTCTACAACAGCGCGTTGGCCGCCGCCGGGCTCCCCCCGGTCCCGGTCTACCAGTACATGCCGGGCCTCCACGGCGAGGTCGCTCCCGTCGCGGGATTCGACTACGACGCACTGCACTTCCTGCGCCGCGCCCATCTCCTGAAGCTCTGCGGCCTTCCCGTCACCCCCGTGGGGGAACTGGGCGGTGACTACGAGCAGTTGCTCGAGATGTTCGAGTCGACCGCCCAGCAGTCGCACCTGGTCTGGCACTACGACCACGCCGGCGCGTACGTCCCGCTCGACTTCGCCCAGCCGCTGTCCAACGACGAGCTCCTCGCCGTTGGCGGCCCCCTGGGCTCCTCGCACGCTCTTCTGCGGGAGCTGGAGCAGGTGGCCCCGGCCATCGGCATCGACCCGGCGAACCCGCCCGCCACCCCGGCGGCTCCCTCGGCCCCCACCGAACTGGAGGAGCCCGCCGTCCCCGCGCCCTACGACCCGAGCCCCTTCGCCCGCGAACGGCACGTCTGGCTGGGCCTGCACGCCGCCGCGACCCGTTCACTCGCCCAGGGCTCGATGATCGTCTTCAGTTGAGGTCCGGTGCTCCCCGGCCGCCATCCAGCAGCGCGGCTCGCAGCAGCAGCGTGTGCACGAACCGGTCCGGCGTGGTCGGGGGAAACCGCCAGCCCAGCGGCCAGGTCTGCCCGTCCAGCGCCGGAACCGGGATGTAACTCACCCGGTACGGGCCGCTGGTGAGCCGCGTGACCTCGGCCGGCCAGGCGTGATGCGCGGTACTCCCCGGCGCGACCAGGAAGTAGACGCACCTGCGCCCGCTCCCCGACTCCACCACCGGCCCCGGATCGCCCCCGGTCATCCGCGCCATCCGGTCCGCGATGTCGCGCCCGCGGTCGCCGTCCAGCCGTACCGCGTCGAACTGCACTCCGGCGCGGCGCAGTTGGATGCCCAGGGCGGGAACCCACTGGATGCCCGCGTGACTTTGCGTATTCATGCGATCAGTTTCGGCAGGCGAGGCTACGGTTTCTATGACTCTCCGTCGACCCGTCGGAACGGTCGGGAGTCGGGGGCAATCGTTGAAGACCGGTTGAGTTCGGTTGAGTCCAGAGGTGATCGCAATGGCGCGGGCGGCGAACAAGGCGGCGGCGAGCGGGACGGCACGCATGGTCGCCGCCTTCGCGAAAGCACGGCGTGAACAGATGGGCCTCACCCAGGATGAGTTGGGCGCCCTCATCGGCTACACCGCCTCCGCGATCAGCGCCATGGAGACGTGCGCACAGCCCGCCAGCGACAAGATGCTGACGGAACTGGAGCGGGTGCTCGGGGACGGCATGGGCATCTTCGAGATGGCCCGCAGGTTCGTCCTGCTGGACAAGTACCCGCCGCAGTTCCAGGACTTCGCCCTGATGGAGGCGGAGGCGGTCTCCCTGTCCTCCTACGAGAGCTACGTGATCGCTGGGCTGTTCCAGACGGAGAACTACGCGCGGGCGCTGATCGGAGGCGGTTCTCCCGCGCTTCCGAAGGCCGAGGTGGACGAGCTGGTCGATGCCCGTCTAGCCCGTAGGAGCCTCTTCGACCGCACAGATCCAACACCCATGATCGAGCTGGTCCTTGACGAGTCCGCGCTCCTTCGAACGATCGGCAGCAGGGACATCATGAGCGAGCAGTTGTACGCTCTCGCCGAGGATGCCGAGCGGGACAACGTCAGCCTTCAAGTGATGCGGCTGCAGCGAGGGGAGAAGGGCAGTCACGCAGGCGCACGAGGTGACATGGTGTTGGTCACTACCAGAGAACACCATCACGTGGTCTACCTGGAGATTCAGGACGAGAGCACGCTGGTGAGCGATCCCGCCAAGGTAGCGCGTCTCACGCACCGGTATGCGAAGATCCGATCACAGGCCCTGAGCCCGGACGACTCTGTGAGCCTCCTCCGGAAGTTGGCGGGAGAACTGCGAACATGACCAGCACCCTGCGGTGGTTCAAGTCGAGCTACAGCAACGACAGCGGCGGCAACTGCGTCGAAACCGCCTACACCTGGCACCAGCCCACGCGTCCCACCACCATCCACGTCCGCGACTCCAAGCAGACCGACGGCCCCCTCCTCGCCGTGACGCCCACCGCGTGGACCGCGTTCCTCACGGACGCGCGACGAGGCTGATCTCCGGCGGCCAGAGCACGCCCGAGCCCATCAGCAGGGACGGGCCGAGGTGGAGCGGGCAGACCGGCAGAGGCGACCGGTCGTGCCGCCGCACCTCGAACACCGCGGGGTCCCCGCACTCGGACACCTCGCCATAGGGACCCCCGCACATCTCCCGGTCGCTGCTCATGACCGCATTCCATCGCGCCGGACAGCGGAACGCCCGCCGAGCGCGCCCATAGGGCGGACCGGCGGGCGTACCCACGTGCAGACCGTGCGGCCTAGAGGAACGAGTTGATCTCGATCGTCTCGTCGCGGCCGGGGCCGACACCGATCGCGGAGATCGGCGCGCCGGACATCTCCTCCAGCGCCTTCACGTAGTTCTGGGCGTTCTTCGGCAGGTCGGAGAAGGACTTCGCCTTGGTGATGTCCTCGGACCAGCCCGGCAGCGTCTCGTAGATCGGCTTCGCGTGGTGGAAGTCGGTCTGCGAGTAGGGGAGTTCCTCGACCCGCTTGCCGTCGATCTCGTACGCGACGCAGACCGGGATCTCCTCCCAGCCGGTGAGCACGTCGAGCTTGGTGAGGAAGAAGTCGGTGAGGCCGTTGACGCGGGTGGCGTAACGGGCGATCACCGCGTCGAACCAGCCGCAGCGGCGGTCGCGGCCGGTGGTGACACCGCGCTCGCCGCCGATGCGGCGCAGCGCCTCGCCGTCCTCGTCGAACAGCTCGGTCGGGAACGGACCGGCACCGACACGGGTGGTGTACGCCTTGAGGATGCCGATGACGCGGCTGATCTTCGTCGGACCCACGCCCGCGCCGGTGCAGGCGCCGCCGGCGGTCGGGTTGGAGGAGGTGACGAAGGGGTACGTGCCGTGGTCGATGTCGAGCAGGGTGCCCTGACCGCCCTCGAACAGCACGACCTTGTCGTCCTCCAGGGCCTGGTTGAGCACCAGGACGGTGTCGGCGACGTACGGCTCGAGCTGCTCCGCGTAGCCCAGCAGTTCCTCGACCACCTGGTCGGCGGCGATGGCGCGGCGGTTGTAGAGCTTGGTGAGCATCTGGTTCTTGACGTCGAGCGCCGCCTCGACCTTCTGGGTGAGGATCGACTCGTCGTAGAGGTCCTGGACCCGGATGCCGACGCGGTTGATCTTGTCGGCGTAGGTCGGGCCGATGCCCCGGCCGGTGGTGCCGATCTTGCGCTTGCCGAGGAAGCGCTCGGCCACCTTGTCCATGCTGACGTGGTAAGGCGTGATGATGTGCGCGTTACCGCTGATCAGGAGCTTCGACGTGTCGACGCCGCGCTCGTTCAGACCGCTCAGCTCGGAGAGCAGTACCGACGGGTCGACGACGACACCGTTGCCGATGACCGGCGTACAGCTGGGAGAGAGGATTCCGGAAGGGAGGAGGTGGAGCGCGTACTTCTGGTCGCCCACGACGACCGTGTGGCCGGCGTTGTTGCCGCCCTGGTAGCGCACTACATAGTCCACCGAGCCACCGAGCAGGTCGGTGGCCTTCCCCTTGCCTTCGTCACCCCACTGAGCACCGAGCAGCACAAGTGCGGGCACGCGCGTACACCCCTTCCGGGCGGGGCATGTCCATGGTCGGGGTGTGGGCGTATGGTTCATCGCCGCATACCACCGCGACCGCCTTTGGCCGCACGACCGTCGGACCGGATGCCCCGGAATAGACGAAGCCCCTGGCGCAATAGCGCAAGGGGCTCTTGCACAAAGATGCTACCCGAGGAAGCGAGGCAGGACCGAGGTGGCGACTTCCGCGACGTCCGATCAGCTCCTTGTGATCATCGATCCGATGGCCCGGCACACGGACGGAGAGTCCGTACGGATAGCGAAAGACGTGCTCAGCGCGGGTGCGGCGGCGAAGGTGTGCCTGCCGGACGGCCCGGAGGAATTCGCCCGCGCGCTGGGGCGGCGCGGGTCGCGGCGGCCGGTGGTCGTCGGAGACGATCGAGCACTTGTTCGAGCCGTGGGGCTGCTGCACCGGCATCGCGAGCTGGCCGGATGCGCGCTGTCCGTGGTGCCGGTCGGATCGGCGGGGCTGGCGCGGTCGCTGGGGGTGCCCGGGGGTCCGGTCGCCTCGGCGCGAGCGGTGCTGGAGGGGGTGTCGCGGCAACTCGACCTCCTGGTCGACGACAGCGACGGCGTGGTGCTCGGCTCGCTGGGCATACCGCCCGCCTCCGTCCCCGCCGAGCCGGTCGGCGTGGGCGCCCGCCCCTGGCTCCGCACCCTGGTCCGCACACTCGCCGCCCGGCCGGCGCGGCTCCGGGTCGAGATCGACGGGGTGACGGTGATCGACCTGGACCGGCCGGTGGAGTCGGTGTCGGTGACACCCGGCGCGCGGGGCGTCGCGGAGGTCGAGATCCGTCCGGTCTCCCCGGGCGCCGAGTCCTCCCCCCTACGCTCCTGCGGCCGTACGGTCACCGTGACGGGCGAGGACTTCCACTACCGGGCCGACGCGGACACCTCCGGCCCGGTGCGCAGGCGTACCTGGCGGGTGGCTGAGCGCGCCTGGGGGCTGGTGGTGCCGGGGCCGTGAGTCAGGCACCGCCGGCGCGACGGGGGCTCCCGCCTGCCGGGAGGACCCGGGTCAGCCCCGGTCGGGCGCCTGCGCGCGGTGGCGTCGCCAGCGCTCCATGATTCCGGCCAGGTCCTCCTCGATGAACTCGAAGAACTCGAGGGTGTCGGCGAGGCGGCGGCCGGCCGGGGTCTCGGGGCCGAGGCTGGTGACGCCTTCGCGGAGGGCGTCCTCCCAGCGCTTGATGACGGCTTCGCGGCTGGTGAGGGCCTCGTACCACTGGTCGCTGTGCACGCGGTAGCGCTCGCGCCGGGAACCGGGTTCACGCTCGCGGGAGACCAGGTGGACCTGGGAGAGGTACCGCACCGCGCCGGAGACGGCCGCCGGACTGATCCGCAGCAGCCCGCCCAGCTCCGCCGAGGTCAGCGTCCCCGTGTCGGAGGACAGCAGTGCCGCGAACACCCGCGCGGGCATGCGCGGCACCCCCGCCTCCACGAGCTGCGCCGCGAACCGCTCCACGAACCGCGACACCGACTCCGGATCGCGCCGGTCCCCACTCTCCCCGCTCGACTGCGTCATGAACTCACCCTAACGCGACTTCACACGCTTCCTTAACTTCACAAACTTCTGAAGGAAGCGTACGTTCAGAACCATGACCAAGGCACTCACGGTCTCGGGGCTGCACAAGTCCTTCGGCCGTACCCCCGCCCTCACCGGCCTCGACCTGGAGGTCGAGGCCGGTGAGGTGCACGGCTTCCTCGGCCCGAACGGCGCCGGCAAGTCCACCGCCATCCGCGTCCTCCTCGGCCTGCTGCGGGCCGACTCCGGCTCCGCGCGGGTCCTCGGCCGCGACCCGTGGACCGACGCGGTCGAGGTCCACCGGCGCATCGCGTACGTCCCCGGGGACGTGACGCTGTGGCGCGGCCTCTCCGGCGGCGAGGTCATCGACCTCTACGGCCGGCTGCGCGGCGGGCTGGACGCGCGGCGCCGTGCCGAACTCCTCGCCCGCTTCGAACTGGACCCCACGAAGAAGGGCCACACCTACTCCAAGGGCAACCGGCAGAAGGTCGCCCTGGTCGCCGCCTTCGCCTCGGACGTGGACCTGCTGATCCTGGACGAACCGACCTCGGGGCTCGACCCGTTGATGGAAGAGGTGTTCCAGTCGTGCGTCCGCGAGGAGCGCGACCGGGGCCGGACCGTCCTGCTCTCCTCGCACATCCTCAGCGAGGTGGAGTCGCTGTGCGACCGGGTCAGCATCGTGCGGAAGGGGCGCACGGTGGAGAGCGGGTCGCTCGCCGAGCTGCGGCATCTGACGCGGACGAGTGTGAGCGCGGAGGTCACTTCGGCGGTGGTCGGGCTGGAGTCGCTGCCCGGTGTGCACGACGTCGACGTGCGGGGGTCGCGGGTACGCCTCCAGGTGGACACCGCCGAACTGAACGGTGTGCTGCGTGCATTGACGGACGCGGGCGTGCGCTCGCTGACCTCCGCTCCGCCGACCCTGGAGGAGCTGTTCCTGCGGCACTACGAGGCCGCGGACGAGGGTGCCGTGGAGGTGGGCGCCCGATGAGCGCGCTGGTCGGCACCGGGGTGCTGTTCCGCTTCGCCCTGCGCCGGGACCGGGTGCTGATCCCGGTGTGGATCGGGGTGAACGCCCTGATGGTGCTCTCCATGCCGGGCACCCTCAAGGGCCTGTACGCCACGGACGCCGAACGCACCGCCCTGCGCGAACAGATGGCGGGCAACGCCTCCCTGCGGGCCCTGACAGGGCCCGTGCTGGACGATTCCCTGGGGGCACTCACCGCCTGGCGGATCGGGGTCTACGCGGGGCTGCTGGCCGCCGTGATGAGCCTCCTGATCGTCATCCGGCACACGCGGGACGAGGAGGAGAGCGGACGCCTGGAGATCGTCGCCTCCGGCGCGGTGGGGCGGCGGGCTCCCCTGAGTTCCGCGCTGCTGGCGTCCTTGGCGGCGAACGGGGTGCTGGCGGTCGTGCTGGTGGCGGGGCTCGCCTCGCTGGGCCGGGCGGGCGCGCTTGCCCTGGGGCTGGCCGTCGGCCTGGTCGGGCTGGTCTTCGCCTCGGCGGCGGCGGTCGCGGCTCAGCTCACACAGAGCGCGCGACTGGCGCGTGGGCTGGCGTCCGCGCTGCTGGGGACGGCCTTCGTGCTCCGGGCGGCCGGTGACTCGGGTTCGTCCTGGCTCACGTGGGCCTCGCCGCTGGGGTGGCTGGAGAAGGTGCGGGCCTTCGCGGGAGAACGGTGGTGGGTGCTGGGGCTGCTGGCCCTCGCGTGCATGTCCCAAGGTGTGCTGGCGTACGCCCTGGCCGGCCGCCGGGACCTCGGCATGAGCTTCCTCCCCACCCGTCCGGGCCCCGCCGCGGGCCGCCTGGGCAGCGCGGGCGCCCTGGCCTGGCGACTCCAGCGGAGCGCGCTGCTGGGCTGGAGCGTCGGCTTCTTCCTGGCAGGGGTGATCTACGGCAGCCTGACGGAGGGCGCGGCGGACCTGGTCTCGGGGAACGCGGGCGCGAGGGCGGTCCTGGAGCGGATGGGGGGCCGCGCGGGGGTCACGGACACGTTCCTCTCCGCGATGATCGGCATGCTGGGCCTGGTGGCCGCGCTGTACGTGGTGCAGGCGGTGCTCCGCCTCTCCGCGGAGGAGTCCTCGGGCCGGGCCGAACCCCTGCTGGCCTGCGCGGTGAGCCGCCTCCGCTGGGCGGGGGGCCACTTGGTCATCGCGTTCGGCGGTGTCGTCGTCCTGCTGCTGCTGGCGGGGCTGGGCCTCTGGGCGGGGTACGGGGAGCGACCGGGGGCGGTGGTGGGCGCCTGCCTCCTCCAGGTGCCTGCGGCGTGGACGCTGGGGGCGGTGGCGGTGCTGCTCCACGGGTTCGCCCCCAGGGCGGCGGTGGCGGGATGGGCGGTCGCGGGGGCGGTCCTGCTGATCGGCTGGGCCGGGCCCGCGCTGGACGCTCCGGGCTGGCTCCTGGCGGTGTCCCCGTACGACCACCTCCCGAAGCTTCCGGGGGCGCGGATGCAGTGGGGCCCGGTCGCGGCACTGCTGGGGCTGGCGGCGCTGCTGACGGGCGCCGGCCTCGCGGGCCTGCGCCGCCGGGACCTGGCGGTCTGAGGCCACGTACCGGCAACGCTCCGACAGGGTGGGGCTTCCCTCATGCGGGGCGGCCGCGCAGGTCGGCGGGGACGTGGCCGGACTCACCGGTTCCCGTCATTCCGGGTGGCGGGATCAGGCCGTTGCTCCTCGGCGGCGGCCGGGGGCTGCTACTTGTGAGGGGACGGCAGAACTCGGGGGGACGTATGAAGACGAAGCTGTTCGTGGCCGGGACGGCTCTGGCGGGGCTCGCGCTCGGCGGGTGCGCCGTGCAGGACGAGTCGGCGACGGCCCGGTACGGGATCGACGCGGAGGTGACCGCGCTGAGCGTGACGACCAAGGGCGGGAACATCGACGTCGTACCTGGCGACGGTACCGGCGCCCATGTCACGGAGAAGATCAGGTACGCCGGCGACAAGCCCCGTACCGAGCACTCCGTCAGCGACGGACGCCTCACTCTGACCGCCCCTCGCTGTGACGACTGCGGCGTGGACTACACCGTCTCCGTGCCCCGCGGCACGACCCTGAGCCTGGACACCGACGGCGGGAACATCACCGTCCGCGAGGTCGACGGCGCCATGAGGGCGCGGACGGGCGGCGGAAACGTACGGGTGACGGACACCGCCCCCAGGACCCTCTCCGCCCGGACCGACGGCGGAAACATCGAGGCGTCCCTGAAGAAGCCCCCGTCCGCCCTGACCGCGCAGACGGGCGGCGGCGACGTCACGGTCACCCTCCCCCGCACCCCCTACGCCGTGGACGCCACGACCGGCGGGGGCCGCAACACCGTCTCGGTCCCCACCGACCCGTCCTCCCCGCACCACGTGACCATCCGCACGGGCGGCGGGAACATCGACGTCAGCCAGGCGACCGGCTCGTAGGAGTGAGGCTCGCGGCGGCGGGCCGGTGAGGCGAATTCCCTTGCGGTGCCGCCGCCGGGTCGCCGAGACTGTGCGGATGCTGATCCGCCGGGAAGAGCCCGCCGACGAGCACGCGGTTCGCGCGGTCACCGCCGCCGCGTTCGCCGAGCCGGAGACACCGGACCCCGTGGAGGCCGGCCTCCTCGACCGGCTGCGGACCTGCGGGGCCTGGCTGCCGGAGCTGTCGATGGTCGCGATCGGTGACCAGGGGGAGATCACCGGGCACGTCGTCTGCACGCGCGGGCACGTCGGCACCCACCCGGTCCTCGCGCTCGGCCCGCTCAGCGTGCACCCGGAGCACCAACGCCGGGGCGTCGGCCTGGCCCTCGTCCACTCCGTGCTGGGCGCCGCGGACGCGGCCGGCGAGCCCCTCGTCGCCCTGCTCGGCAGCCCCGCGTACTACAGCCGCTTCGGCTTCCGGGCGGGCACGGACCACGGCATCACCCCACCCGACCCCGCCTGGGGCGACCACTTCCAGGTCCGCACCCTGACCGCGTACGAACCGGCCCTGCGGGGCGCCTTCGCCTACCCCGAGCCGTTCAACGAGCTCTGACCGCCCGGAACTCGGCACCCGCGCCTCAGCCGACCGTCACCCTCAGCTCCTCCAGCCCCCGCATCACGAACCCCGGCTTGCGAGGCGGCTCCGCCGCCAGGGTCAGGGTCGGGGCCAGGGCGAGCAGAGCCCTCATGGAGGCCCCCAGCTCCAGCCGGGCCAGCGGGGCGCCGATGCAGTAGTGGATGCCCGCGCTGAAGGAGATGTGGGGGTTTTCCTCACGGGTCAGGTCCAGGGTGGCCGGGTCGCCGAAGACCGCCTCGTCGTGGTTGGCCGAGCCGAAGAGGAGAGCCAGTTCCGCACCGCGCGGGATCGTCGTACCGGCGAGCTCGATGTCGTCCAGCACCCAGCGCTCGAAGAGCTGGAGCGGGGTGTCGTAGCGCAGCAGCTCCTCCACCGCCGCGGGGATCAGGCTCACATCCGCGCGGAGAGCGGCCAGTTGGTCCGGGTGCTCGAACAGGGCCAGCCACCCGTTCGTCGTGGCGTTCACCGTGGCCTCGTGGCCGGCGTTCAGCAGCAGCACCGCCGTCGAGATCATCTCCTGCTCGGTGAGCCGGTCGTCCTCGTCGTGGGCCGCGATCAGGGCCGAGATCAGGTCGTCCCCGGGGTCCGCGCGGCGGGCCGCGATGAGACCCCTCAGGTACTCCGAGAACTCCACCGACGCCCGTACCGCCCGCGCGGCCACCTCCGGGGACGGGTTCAGCTCGTACATCCCGCAGATGTCCGCCGACCAGGGCCGCAAGGGTGCCCGGTCCTCCTGCGGGATGCCCAGGAGCTCCGCGATCACCGCGACGGGGAGGGGTTCCGCCACGTCCGCGAGGAGGTCGCCGCCACCCGCCGCGACCAGGCCGGCCACGAGGGAGTCCGCCAGCCGGTGCACGTACCCCCGCAGCCGTTCCACCGTGCGCGGGGTGAACGCCTTGGAGACCAGACGCCGGATACGGGTGTGGTCCGGCGGCTCCAGGTCGAGCATGCCGTGATCGTTGAGCGTGTGGAACGGCTCGTGCTCCGGCGGCGGTGCCGTACGGCCGAACTCCTCGTGCGTGAAGCGGTGCTGGTACGTCCGCCCCAGCCGCCGGTCCCGCAGCAGCGCCGACACGTCGGCGTGGTGCGGCACCAGCCACTGGTCCGTCGGCTCGTACCGGATCACCCGCCCGCGCGCCCGCAGCTCGGCGTAGGCCGGGTAGGGGTCGGCGAGGAACTCCGGCGAGAAGGGGTCGAAGGTGGTGCCCATGGGGGGACGCTAGTCCGTGCGGACCCCACCGGGGTAGACGACAGGTGTCATCCCCAGGGCGTGCCCCCGGGCACTGCCCCCAGGGGTCCCCGCGTTCCTGGACTCGTCCCATGTTCAAATCCCGCAAACCCGGACAGGACGACGCCCGGGAAGGCACCGTCAGCGACAAGTCACGCGGCATGCTCGACGGCTCGGACATGTACCACTTCGTCGAACTCCGCCTGGAGAACGGCGAGTCCACGAAGGTGCGGGTCGGGCGGCAGCTCTGGAAGTCGCTTGCCCTCGGCGACCGCCTGGTCAAGCGCCCCGGCCAGGACCCGGCCAAGGCGTTTCCCTAGAAGGCAAGTTGGGCGATCTCCTCCGCCACCACCGCGGCCGCGTCCGCCGCCGGGTCGATCAGGGGGAAGTGCCCCACGTCCTCCAGCAGGGTGACCCCCACGACCTCTCCGGCCCGGGCCGCCGCGTCCGCGAAGGACTCCGCCACCTCGAAGGGGACGACGTCGTCGGCACGACCCTGCACCAGCGTCGTGGCGATACCGGTCGGAAGGAGCAGCGCCGGGTCCGCCGAGGGGGCACGCTCCGCGAACAGGTTCTGCCCGCCCAGGAGCTGCCCCGCTGCCCCCGCGCAGACGTCCAGCTTCTCCGCCATCCCCAGATCCGCGATCGGCGCCAGCGCGACGACCCCGCGCAACGGCGCCGGCCGGCCGGTACGCCAGGGCGAGCCGGCCGGCAGGACGTGCCGCGCGGCCGCCCACAGCGCGAGGTGGCCGCCCGCCGAGTGCCCGGTGAGCACCACCCGCCGGACGTCCGCGCTCGGCAGCGCCTCGCGGGCCAGCCCCGGAAGCGCGTCCAGCGCGGCGGCGACGTCGTCGAAGGTCTCCGGCCAGCGGCCCGCGGGAGGCACGGACGCGGCCTGGCCGCCCGTGTTCTGCGCCGGGATGTCCGGCCCGCCGCGCCGGTACTCCACGTTCGCCACGGCGAACCCGCGCCGTGCCAGGAAGTCCGCGAACGGCGTGACGTGCCGCCGGTCGTACCGCGCCCGCCAGGCCCCGCCGTGCAGGACCACGACCAGCGGAGCGGACGCCACCTCCGTGCGCGGGGCATAGAAGTCGATCAGCTGGTCGGGGTGGTCCCCGTAGGGCGCGCTCGCGTCGGGCTCGACGTGCGGGTGGGAGAACGCCGACTCCTCCTCGGCGGCACGGGCTGCGCTTGCGTCCTCCGGCATGCTCCAACCTTCCAGCTGTGTAAGGGGTTTGGCGGACCAGGCCACAGTGGGGATTCGGCCGTTGGCCGGGACGGTATCAGGCCCGTGACGTGCGTGGACACGGGGATGTCACCGAGGGTGAGCCAAAAGGGGGCTGTGCGGGGTTCGTCCCTCCGCACAGCCCCCGGGCACCCGCGCGTACGGCTACGCCAGCACCTCGCCGAGCACCCGCGCCGCGCGCTCCGCGTCCGCGAAACCGACGTACAGCGGAGTGAAGCCGAAGCGCAGCACGTCCGGGTGGCGGAAGTCGCCCACCACGCCCCGGTCGATCAGCCGCTTCATCACGTCACCGGCGTCCGCGCAGCGCAGCGCGACCTGGCTGCCCCGCTCCTCGTGCCGCAGCGGCGTCACGCACTCCACCCGGCCGGGCTCCGTGTACGCGGCCACGCAGTCCAGGAAGAAGTCGGTCAGCGTCAGCGACTTCGCCCGAACCGCGTCCACCGAGACCCCGTCCCACACCTCCAGCGCCGCTTCGAGCGCCAGCATGGAGAGGATGTCCGGCGTGCCGACCCGCCCGCGCCGTGCACCCGGCACCGGGGTGTACTCGGGGTTCATCCCGAAGGGTTCGGCGTGCGAGTTCCAGCCCGGCAAGGGCGAGTCGAAACGGTCCTGGAGATCGCTGCGGACGTACAGGTAGGCGGGCGAACCGGGGCCGCCGTTCAGGTACTTGTAGGTGCAGCCGACCGCCAGGTCCACCCCGTGCGCGTCCAGCCCGACCGGCAGCGCGCCCGCGCTGTGGCACAGGTCCCAGACGACCGGTGCGCCGGCCTCGTGGACGGCCGCCGTCAGCGCGGGCAGATCGTAGAGGCGGCCGGTGCGGTAGTCGACGTGGTTCAGCAGGACGGCGGCCGTGCGCGGGCCGAGGGCGCCGGGGATCTCGGCGGGGGTGAGAGCGCGGAGGGTGCGGCCCGTCATCCGCGCCGCCGAGGCGGCGATGTAGCCGTCCGTGGGGAAGGTCGTCGCGTCGACCAGGATCTCGTCACGGCCCTCCCCCGCCATCCGGACGGCGGCCACAAGCGCCTTGTAGATGTTGACACTTGTCGAGTCGCCCACCACGACCTGCCCCGGACCGGCACCGATCAGCGGAGCGATCCGGTCGCCGATCCGCTCCGGAGCGGTCCACCAGCCCGACTCGTCCCAGGAGCGGATGCGCAACTCGCCCCACTGGCGGGCCAGTACGTCGCGCATCCGGTCGGGCACGTGGGCGGGGAGCACCCCGAGCGAGTTGCCGTCCAGGTACACGCCCTCGTCGAGGACGAACCGGTCGCGCAGTCCGGCCAGCGCGTCGGCCGCGTCCAGCTCCTTTGCGCGCAGGGCCAGTTCCGTACGGTCAGACATGGGACCTCGCCGTCCACAGCTCGGGGAACACGTTCTTCCGGGCCCGCTTCTCCAGCCACGCCACTCCTGCGGAGCCGCCGGTGCCGGCCTTGGACCCCATCGCGCGGCGGGTCGCCACCAGGTGGTCGTTGCGCCAGCGCCACACCAGTTCGGCGACGTTCGTCAGTGCTTCCCCGAGGCGGGCGAGGTCGGTGTCGGGATCACCCGAGTACACCGCCGTCCAGGCGGCCTCGACCGCCTCGACGGGCTCGTACCGCCGGGACACGTCCCGGTCCAGCACCTCGGCGGGGACGGCGTGGCCGCGGCGCGCGAGCAGGCGTACCGCCTCGTCGTACAGGCTCGGCTCGTACAGCGCCTTCTCCAGCTCGGCGTGTGTGCGGGGGGTGCCGCGGTGCGGGACGAGCATCGACGCGGACTTGTCGCCGAGCAGGAACTCCATGCGGCGGTACATCGCCGACTGGAACCCCGAGCCTTCTCCCAGCGCGGCCCGGTACGAGTTGAACTGGGCCGGGGTGAGCTGGGCCAGCGGGCGCCAGGACGCGTTCAGCGCGTCCAGCTCGCGCACCGAACGCTTCAGCGCGGCGATCGCGGTGGGCACGTCGTCCGAGCGGAGCGCCTTCGCGGCGGTCTCCCACTCATGCGTGATCACCGTGAACCACAGCTCCATGACCTGGGTGGTGACCAGGAAGACCATCTCTCCGGGGTCGTCGGAGAGGGTGTGCTGGAGATGGGTGAGCACGTCGGCCCGGACATAGTCCTCGTACGGCGTCGTACCGGCGAAGTCGAGATGCGGGGTCTCGGGCTCAGCGGCCTCTTCGGCGGCCTGGGAAGGGGGGTGAGCCTGGTGGGACATCGCTGTCTCCTGTGTGAACTCCGGGTAGCGGTCCGCCCCTGCCGATTCCGGCACGGGGGCCCCGGTCCCCACCGCGAATCCTCCGCAATCCCATGGGATACGGCAAGGCAGGGGCGGTATGGGGCGCGTCTCCCCGGGCTCGGCCCGGGCCTGTCCGCCGGATCGGGGTGCGGGGAGGCAGCGGTGCCGGTCGATCCCGGTGAGCGGGGGTCCGGTGCGTCCGGGTGCGAGGCGGGGGAGGGGGTCGGCGCGGAGCGCCGGCGAGTGACGGCAACAGCGCGGACGGGCGTGCCGGGCCCCGCGTCCGCGCCGTGATCCGCCGGACAGGCGCTGGTGGCACACTTCAGGCATGACTACGCACAAGAACCTGCTCGGCGGCCCGGGCCCGACGCACCTGCCCGAGAACGAAGCGGCGTACCGCCTGCTGGACGAGGACTCCCTGCCCCCGGCCGAGGTCGTGGCGAAGTACCCCACGTTCTCCCTGGCCTGGGCGATGCTCGCGGACGACGCCTTCGAGGCCGGCCGCGTGGTCGAGTCCTACGCCTACGCCCGCACCGGATACCACCGGGGCCTGGACGCGCTGCGCCGCGCCGGCTGGAAGGGCCACGGCCCGATCCCCTGGTCCCACCGTCCCAACCGCGGTTTCCTCCGCTGCCTCGCCGCCCTCGCCCGCGCCGCCGACGCGATCGACGAGAAGGAGGAGGCCGACCGCTGCTGGCAGTTCCTCACGGACAGCAGCGAGGAGGCGTACGCGGAGCTGCGCCGGTAGGTTCCGCCGGAGTACTCGCCTCACCCCCCGGAAGCCGGCTCCGTCTCCCCGGTCTCCAGCGGCGGAGTCGTGAGGCTGCAGTGGGTCCTGCATTCCGGGTGGGGGCACTGCGGGGTGGGGCGGTGGCGGATCAGGGTGGCGGAGAGGACGGAGGCCAGGACCAGGACCCCCGCGCAGATCGGCATCGCCTTGTCGAAGGACGAGTCGAAGGCCGCCGGGAGCCGGTACGCCTCCGGGCCCATGCCCGTCAGGAGGGGCAGGGCGGCCACCGCCATCAGGCCCGCCGCCCGCGCCGCCGCGTTGTTGATGCCGCTCGCCAGGCCCGCTCGCGCCGTGTCGACCGAAGCCAGGACCGTGGCGGTGAGGGGAGCCACCAGGGTGACCATGCCGACGCCCATGACGAGGAGCGCGGGGAGGACGTCCGTCGGGTAGTTCGCGTCCGGTCCCACCCGCAGCATCAGGAGCATCGCCGCCGCGCACAGGAGGGGGCCGACCGTCAGGGGGAGGCGGGGTCCCGTCCGGTCGGCGAGGGCGCCCGAGCGGGCGGAGAAGAGCAGCATCAGGATCGTCGGCGGAAGCAGGGCCGTGCCCGCCGCGAGGGGGGAGTAGCCCGCCACCACCTGGAGCTGCAGCGCCGTCAGGAAGAAGAAGCCGCCGAACGCCGCGTACACGCACAGCGTGACCAGGTTGACCGCCGTGAACTGGCGCGAGGCGAAGATGTCCGGCGGGAGCATCGGGTTCGTCCGGTGGCGCTCCACCTGGACGAAAGCCACCGCCGCCGCCACGCCCGCCACCGCCGTCACCCACACCGCGGCGGACGCGGAGCGGGCCTCGATCAGGGCGTACGTCAGCAGCGCCAGCGCCACCGCCCCCAGCACCGCCCCGAGCACGTCGAACCGCCCGCGCGCCGGACCCGCGTCCGACTCGGGCACGTGCCGCAGCGCCACCGGTACGCAGACCAGGGCGAGCGGCACGTTCAGCAGGAAGACCCACCGCCAGCCCGGCCCCTCCACCAGCCAGCCGCCCAGGAACGGACCGATCGCCGCCCCGACCCCGCCGAACCCGGACCACAGCCCCACCGCCCGGCTGCGGTCCTCGGGATGGAAGGACGCCTGGATCAGCGCCAGCGACCCCGGAGTGAGGAGCGCCCCGCCCACGCCCTGGAGCGCACGGGCGATGATCAGCACGTTCGGGTCGGGAGCCAGCCCGCACATCAGTGAGGCCGCCGCGAACCAGATCACCCCGATGACGAAGACCCGGCGCCGCCCGTACCGGTCCCCCAGCGAACCGCCCAGCAGGATCAGCCCCGCCAGCGTCACCATGTACGCGTTGACCGTCCACTGGAGCGCCGCGAGGCTCGCGTCGAGGTCGCGGCCGATGCGGGGCAGCGCGACGTTGACGACGGTCGAGTCCAGCAGGGCCATGCTGGAACCGAGCACGGTGGTCAGCAGGATCCACCGGCCCTTGGGGGACGCCAGCCGGACGTCGGGCATGCCCCCAGGTATACCCCGGATACCCGTAGGGGGCCCGGCCCCTGCGCGAGACAGGATGCCGGGCCCATGCGGGAGACCACGGAGGGTCACTTCATCCTGTTGCCCGCCGACCGCAGGTTGTTCGCGGCGGTCACGACACGTCCCGCCATGCCGGCCTCGGCCAGCTTGCCCCACGTGCGCGGGTCGTACTGCTTCTTGTCGCCGACCTCGCCGTCGACCTTCAGCACCCCGTCGTAGTGACGGAACATGTGGTCGGCGACCGGACGGGTGAAGGCGTACTGGGTGTCCGTGTCGATGTTCATCTTCACGACGCCGTTCTCCAGCGCGGTGCGGATCTCCTCCTCGGAGGAACCGGAACCGCCGTGGAAGACGAAGTCGAACGGCGACTGCTTGCCGAACTTCGCGGCGACCCCGTCGTTCAGCTCCTTCAGCAGCTCCGGGCGGAGCACCACGTTGCCCGGCTTGTACACGCCGTGCACGTTGCCGAAGGACGCGGCCAGCAGGTAGCGGCCCTTCTCGCCCAGGCCGAGCGCCTCGACGGTACGGATCGCGTCGTCGACCGTGGTGTAGAGGGAGTCGTTGATCTCGTGCGAGACGCCGTCCTCCTCACCGCCGGTCGGGGTGATCTCGACCTCCAGCACGATCTTCGCGCGACGGGCCTGCTCCAGCAGTTCCTGGGCGATCTCCAGGTTGTCCGCGAGGGTCTCGGCGGAGCCGTCCCACATGTGGGACTGGAACAGCGGGTTGCGGCCGGCCTTCACCCGCTCCTCGGACAGCGCGAGCAGCGGACGCACGTAGCCGTCCAGCTTGTCCTTGGGGCAGTGGTCGGTGTGCAGCGCGATGTTGACCGGGTACTTCTCGGCGAGGATGTGCGCGTACTCCGCGAGCGCCACCGCGCCGGTCACCATGTCCTTGCTGTACTGGCCGCCGAGGAACTCCGCGCCGCCGGTCGAGATCTGGACGATGCCGTCGCTCTCCGCCTCCGCGAAGCCGCGCAGCGCCGCGTTCAGGGTCTGGCTGGAGGTGACGTTGATGGCCGGGTAGGCGAACTTGCCTGCCTTCGCCCGGTCGAGCATCTCGTTGTAGACCTCGGGAGTTGCGATGGGCATCTGTCCGCTCCTCGTGTTGCGGGTTGGCGTTCTGCGGTGTACGGCCCTGACCTGGACCCTGGGGCACGACGTCGGCGTCGGCCCCATCTTTCCAGACCTGCCCTGCCGGGCGGTTCGACGGCCGGGGAGAAGTCCAGCGCCAGGCGGACCGTCAGTCCAGACCCAGTTCATCCTTCGAGAAGGCGAACCGGTAGGGAACACCCGCCCCGGCCTCGATCTTCTCCGCGGCGCCGGTCGCCCGGTCCACGATCGTGGCGACGCCGACGACCTCCGCGCCGGCCTCACGTACCGCCTCCACCGCCGTCAGCGGGGAGCCGCCGGTGGTGGAGGTGTCCTCTACGACCAGCACCCGGCGGCCCGCGATGTCCGGACCCTCGACCCGGCGCTGGAGGCCGTGCGCCTTGGCGGCCTTGCGGACCACGAACGCGTCGAGCCGCCCGCCGCGGGCGGCGGCCGCGTGCAGCATGGCGGCGGCCACCGGGTCGGCGCCCATGGTGAGACCGCCCACCGCGTCGAAGTCCAGGTCGGCGGTGAGGTCCAGCAGCACCTGGCCGACCAGCGGGGCGGCCTCGCCGTCCAGGGTGATGCGGCGCAGGTCGACGTAGTAGTCGGCCTCCAGACCCGAGGAGAGGGTCACCTTGCCGTGCACCACGGCCTTGTCCTTGATCTGCTGGAGCAGTTCGCCACGGGTGCCTGACGGCATTGCTTCGTTCACGTCCGTCGTCATACCGCCCAGCTTAGAGGCGGCGCCAGGTCCAGGTGGTGGTCGCCTCCAGCGGCTCCAGCGGGGTGACCAGGCGCTGGGCGGTGTTCAGGCCGTTGGGCGGGCCGGTCTGCGGCTCCACGCACACGGCGGCTTCCTGCTCGTCGTAGACGACCGCCCACGGTTCGCGACTGGCCACCGCGAGTTCGAGCTGTCCCGGCCAGGTCAGGCGCACGTCGACGCCGTCGGGCATCCCGAAGCAGTCGTCCCACGGACCGGGCCGGGGCTCGATGCGGTTACCGGTGGGCAGGTGGTCCTCGCCGCGCTCCTCCTGCCACGCCGGGTGGAAGTCGATCGTCACGTCCTCGCCGCCCAGGTTCCGGTTGAACCAGGGGTGCCAGCCGATCTGCGCCGGGAACGAGTCCTCGTACGTCTCCACGGACATGCTCAGCGTCAGGCTGTCCTCGGCGAGGCTCACGATCTGCGTGACCCTGCCCGAGTGCGGCCAGGGGTCGGTCAGTTCGAACGTCAGCACCGCCTCGTCCGCCGACGTGCGCGCGGTGCGCCAGGCGCCGTCGCGGGCGGTGCCGTGGATGGCGTGCGGAGGGGAGTTCAGCGGCATCTGCCGTACGACTCCGCCGTCCAGGAACTGTCCGCCCCTGATCCGCCCGCACCAGGGGACCATCGGGAAACACCCGAACCGCTCCCCCTGCCGCAGCAGCTCGGTGCCACCGACCAGCAGTCCCCCGATCCGCCCGCCGTTACCGGGCAGCACCCTTGCCTCCGCGTCACCCGCGGTCAACGTGATCTCTCCGTTACTCACGGGTCCGACCCTACTGCTCCCTCGGGGGCGCGGTGGTGCTCAGTGGCGCCTGCGCAGCGCCCGTGCGACCACGATCGCCGAGGCGACCGCCACCGCCGCCGCCGGGGCGGCCCAGCGGAGAGCCGGATTGGCACCGGCCGCCTGGGGGGCGGGTACCGGGGCGTAGCGGCCACGGGGTGGGGCGTGGTCGACCTCCTCCGCGCTGCGGCCGATCATCGTCCGGCGCGCGTGGGCGGCCTCGGCGGGGGGTTCGGCACGGACCTCCAGACCGTCGGGGACGGTGTCGGGGACGACCGCGTCCGTCCCGGGATCGAAGGCGGAGGGGGGCGGAGGGCCGGGCTTGCCGTCACCGGGCCCGGCGTCGGCCCGCCTCTCCGGCGCGGGCTCGTCGTCGCCGGCCGCCGCCTCCCGCTCCGGTCCGGCCGGCTCGTCCTCGGCACGCCGGCCGGGCCCGGTGCCCTCGGTGGCGTCCGCCAGAGTCTGCAGCGTGCGCGTCAGCAGCCGGTTCGCCGCAGTCGTCACCGCGTCCTCGGGAAGTTCCGCCAAGCGGCCGTCCGCCTTGGCCGTGCCGCCCACGGCGACCGTCGTGCCGCCCTCGGTGGGCAGCAGGGCCAGGGTGAGGGACAGCGTCACCGTGCCCGCGCCGCGCGACTCCGTGCCGTCCCCGCGTACCGCGTACGTGCCGTCCGCCCGTGCGCTCACCGCCAGCGTGCCCCGGTACGTGACCGACTGCCCGCCGACCCGCAGCCTCAGGCGGCCGGCGACGGGAGCCGCCCCGGCGTCCTGCTGAAGTCCCGGCACCGCGCGGGCCACCCTCACGGCGTCCGCGAGGGCCTCCCTGAGCCGGTCGGCCGGAACCGGAACGAAGACCTGGAGCTCCATGTTGGCCGAGCCTACCCAGTAGTCCCCGGAATGCACCTGCCCTCAGTACCGCGGATGCACCAGCGTCGACGGGGCCAGACCCGGCACCCGGGTCAGGCGGGCCGCAGCCACGTCCGCCCTCAGCCCCGCGTCCGTCAGGGTGTGCGGGCGCGGGTCCAGGTGGGGGCGGGGGGCCTTCCGGCCCGGGGCGGACAGGAGGAAACCCCAGTCGTGGGGGGTGCGGGAGGGGCCTGCCGAGCGGTCGGGGCCGGTGGCGAAGCCGGTGTCGTGGCCGAGGACCCGGTAGGGGGTGGTGGCGAAGCCCGCCGCGCGCAGGGTCGCCTCGACCGTCCAGAAGGCGCGGGGCCGCGCGGACACCGGGCCGGCGTGCACCGCCAGGCGGCCGTCCGGGGCGAGGACCCGGCGGGTGAGTCCGTAGAACTCCTGGGAGTACAGCTTGGTGCTCGCCGTGATGCCGGGGTCGGGGAGGTCCGCGAGGACCACGTCGTACGCCCCGGCCGGCGCCCGCCGCAGCCAGCTCAGCGCGTCCGCCGCAGTGACGTGCACGCGCGGGTCGTCGTACACGTGCGCGTTGAGCGCGGAGAGGCCGGGGTCGTGGTGGGCCAGGTCCACCAGTCCGGCGTCCGGTTCCACCACGTCCACCCGAGAGACCCCCCGTTGCCGCAGCACCTCCCGCGCGGCCAGCCCGTCCCCGCCGCCGAGGATCAGCACCCGCCGGTGCGGCCCGGACAGCGCGGGGTGGACCAGCGCCTCGCGGTACCGCCGCTCGTCCCGGCCGCCGATCCGCAGCCGCCCGTCGAGGAAGAGGTCGAGCGGCCTGCCGTCCGTGCCCCCGGCGAGGACCACCTCCTGCGCGTCGGTCTGCGCGGCGACCCGCACGTCGGGCCCGTACACCGCGCGCCGGGCGGCCAGCTCGAAGTCGCCGGCGAGCGCGGCGGCGGAGGCGAGCACACCGAGCACCGCCAGCCCGGCGACGAGCAGCGTCCAGCGGGCGCGCCGGGTGAGATCACGGCGGAACAGGCCGAGCACCAGCGCGCTCCCCGCGACCACGTTCACCGACCCGGTGAGCAGCGCACCGGTCAGCTGGCCCAGGAACGGCAGGAGGAGGAAGGGAAACGCCAGCCCTCCCACCAGCGCGCCCACGTAGTCGGCAGCGAACAGGTCGGCCACCGCCCCGCCCGCGTCCTGCCGCCGGATGCGCTGGATCAGCTCCATCAGCAGCGGCACCTCGGCGCCTACCAACAGCCCGATGGCGAGGGAGAATCCGACCAGCAGACAGCGCGGCCCGTCCGCCCAGATCCCGCCCCAGCCGCCGGTCCACGCGAACACCGCGTACAGCGCCATGGCGCTGCACCCGCCCACCAGCGCGAGCGCGGTCTCGATCGCACCGAACCCCACCGCCGCGTGCCAGCGCAGCCGCTTCGCGCCGAGCGAGCCGATGCCCATGGCGAACACCATCACCGACAGCACCACGGACGCCTGGGTGACCGAATCACCGATCAGGTACGAGGCGAAGGCGACGAGTTCGAGTTCGTACACCAGCCCGCAGGCGGCGCAGACGAAGACGCACGCGAGCACCAGGAACCGCCCGGTACCGGGCTCCACGGGCAGCCACCCGGGCTCGGCCCAGGGCGGGGCACCCGAGGACAGCGGGGCACCCCGGGACACGGGGGCGTGCGGATCGATCACGCTGCGACGTTACGTCACCGCGGCGGCACGCCTCGTCACCCACACGTGTGGAAACTCCCCGTCAACCTGGCCCTGTTGGTTTATCAGGCGCACTGCCCCGCCGGGACTCTCACCTCGACGCGGGTGCGGGTCGCCACCAACTGCCCGTCCTGCGGGTACGCGTGCCAGGTACGCCACCGCACCTGGCCCTCGTGCCGCTGGGCGAGCATCGCGGTGAAGGCGTGCGGGCTGCCGGGGAACACCCCGACGAGTCCGTGCGGATGCTCGGAGACCAGGGCGAGCAACTCCTGTGCCCGGCCCGCGAAGGAGCCCGGCGTGAGCATCTCCACGCGCGCCGCGAACTCGTACTCCCAGCCGCCGAGGCGCTTGGCGACGCCCAGCGGGAGCGGAGTGGAGGAGCCGGGGATGCACGCGACCGTCTCCGAGCAACTGCCCCGGTCCTCCTCCAGGAGCACCTGGTGGGAGGCGCCGAGCAGCCTCAACTGTATTTTCGCCCCCCTCAGTTCGAGGTCGAGGGTGGCCAGGGCGGGCAGCGGCTCACGGCCCAGGGCCCAGGCGAGGTCGGCGGCTCGGGTGTCGGTGTAGGACGTGTTCAGGGTCGTGAGCATGGATCGGCTCCGCTAACACACGAGGGGAGGGACGGCACACCTCGGTGGCACCGGGCGATTCGGACAGGTCGGCCCGGCTGGAGAAGCGTGTCCCTGGAACGTCCGAGGGCTCGAGGTGGTGTTTTAGAGGGAATCACGAACACTGGCCCTGCCACAGCGTTTTTACCCAAGTTCGTAGGGTTTCCATCCCTCAGAGGGCTCCACAGCTCAACTGTTCAACTACGGCGTACGCCCAGCGCGGAGCGGAGGGGCTCCGCCGGATCGCCCGCCCGGGTGGCCGTCCCCTGGGCGTTTCCGCCACACGAGGGCGGCCGAATACCGCCGCCCGCGGCCGCCCGGACGCTTCGATGTGCGCGGTCCGAGGGCTCAGTTGCCGCCTCCGCAGCCTCCGCCACCGCAGGAGGAGCCGCCACCGCAGGAGGACCCGCCGCCGCAGGACGAGTGGCCGCCGCCGCAGGAGGAATGCCCGGAGTGCCCGCCGCTGTCACCGCCGTGGTGACCGCCGTGGTGACCCCCGTGATGCCCACCGCCGGAGGAGGACCCGGAGTCCCCGCCCCAGACCCACCAGCTGGACCCGCCGTCGTACGTCCCCGACCCCGAGGACGAGGACCCCGCCGACCGGTTCCCGCCGCGCCGCGACGACCGCGCCTTCCCGGCGGAGACCCCGCACGTCCGCCGCCGCCGCGACCGCGCCGCGGCCACGACGACCAGGACCGCCACGATGAGGATGATGCCGAAGACCATGGCGTCCCCCCTCCTTCCGTTCCCCCGAAGCGACCCCCCGTGGGCCCCTCGTCCACCCCCGCGCACCGCGGGGTGACCGGGAAATGCCCGCCCGGGCAGAACCCCAAAGCCGAGTTGAGGAACTTCAGAGGGTTCTCCCACGCCAACGTCCCTTGACCTGCGAAAACAGGCAGATCAGGGGCCGCCGCTGTCTTCTGGGCCGTTCAGGGGCCGTGATCTTCCCGCGGGGCACTCCACAGGCGTCGACGCGGCCTTCCCCCCGGCACGCCTGCGCCGTCGACGCCTCACCGGACGACGTTGCGTACAACGCGCTCAAGGCCGGCTGTGAGCGGGCGGCCGAGGAGGGCTTCCCGGGGCGCACCCCGATCGTCAATCCCTGGTGCTCGACGAGGGCGGCTACCCGCGACCGAAGTACCTCCAGGGGGTCTCCGGGCCGTCCGGCGGAGCCGCGGATCACCGGCTTGCGGTTTCAGAACTCTGGCTTTTCGGGAGTGACGTGCGCGGAGCGGGGTCGAACACCTGAGTGCGGCTGGACGCGGGTCACGGCAGGATGAGCGGATGGAGCAACCACTTGACGTGCCCGAACTCGCTGCCGGTGCGGGTTTCACGCTGCGGCCGTGGCGCATGTCGGACCTCGGCCTGGTCCGTGAGGCGTCGGAGGACGATCACATCCCGTTGATCACGACGGTGCCGGCTCCGTTCTCCGAGGCGGAAGGCGTCGCGTTCGTCGAGCGGCAGTGGGGGCGGGCAACCACCAGGTCTGGCTATCCGTTCGTCATCGTCGGCCCGGACGGCGAGCCGGTCGGCAACGTGGGGCTGTGGCTCAAGGACCTGGGGCAGGGCCGCGCGTCGCTTGGTTACTGGGTCGTCAAGTCGGCGCGAGGCCAGGGTGCCGCCGGGACCGCGCTCGAGGCAGTTGTCCGCTGGGCCCGGCGGGAATTGCGCATCCCCCGGTTGGAGCTCTACGTGGAGCCGTGGAACAGCGCCTCTCAGCGAACCGCGGAGCGCGTCGGTTTCCAACGCGAGGGCCTGATGAGGAGCTGGCAGCAGGTCGGGGCCGAGCGTCGGGACATGTTCATGTACTCGCTGCTGACCGACGGGTGGTGACGCGGACGGCCTTCAGGCCGCGCTGGTCAGGGCTGTGTGCGGCGGCTGCCCCCGCGGCTGACACCAACAAGCACGAACAGCGGCGGTCGGCACCGGACCTCAGTGGGCGGTCGACCGAGGCGCAAGCTCGGTCGACCGACGTCGACGGGCCCCCGTGAATCGACCTGATCGACCTGATGAGGACGAGGCTCGAACCCGTCTCAGGCGGGGTGCCCCCTCAAGATTGTTCACGTGGTCGGTCCCTGACTTCCCCGCTTCCGCGACACCGTGCCCGATGTCCGCCTCCGATGAGGAGGCGCCGGCCGGAGGAGCAAGGCATCCTCGCCAAGGACCGCCACGGTCCGAACGATAACGACTGCCGGAGTCGGGCCACGGCTCAGGTACGGCCGGTGCTGGGCCCTCTGTGGGCCGTCCGAGGGCGGCCGACGACAACCGGTGATGACAGTCGATGACCGCCCTCGCCCTGCTCGGAGACGGTGCCTCGGGTACCGGCGCCGGCACCGACCAGCGAAGCACGGTTGAGGAACTCCGGAGCGTGGGCGGAGGATGGCCGGCATGACCTCCACCGCGCGTCCGTACCTCAACCGCCGGCTCGCCGAGTTCGGGACGACCATCTTCGCCGAGATGTCAGCGCTGGCCACGGCCACCGGCGCGATCAACCTCGGGCAGGGCTTCCCCGACACAGACGGCCCCGAGGAGATCAGGGAGGCGGCGGTGCGGGCGCTGCGGGACGGGCGGGGGAACCAGTACCCGCCGGGTCCGGGCGTGCCGGAGCTGCGGCACGCGATCGCCGCGCACCAGCGGCGCCGGTACGGTCTCGCATTCGACCCCGACACCGAGGTGCTGGTCACGGCGGGCGCAACCGAGGCCATCGCGGCGGCCCTGCTCGCCCTGATGGAGCCGGGCGACGAGGTGGTGGCGCTGGAGCCGTACTACGACTCGTACGCGGCGAGCATCGCCATGGCGGGCGGGCACCGTGTGCCGGTGACGCTGCGCCCGGCCGGGGACCGCTTCCGGCTGGATCTGGACGAGCTGCGCGCGGCCGTCACCGACCGCACCCGGCTGCTGCTGATCAACACCCCGCACAATCCGACCGGCACGGTCCTCACCCGCGAGGAGCTGGCCGCGATCGCCGGGCTGGCGGTGGAGCGGGACCTGCTGGTGGTGACGGACGAGGTGTACGAGCACCTGGTCTTCGACGACGCCGAGCACCTCCCGCTCGCGGGGTTCCCCGGCATGCGCGACCGCACGGTGACGATCGGCTCGGCGGGCAAGACGTTCTCGTTCACGGGCTGGAAGGTCGGCTGGGTTACCGGCGCCCCCGGTCTCGTCACCGCCGTCCGCTCGGCCAAGCAGTTCCTGACGTATGTCGCCTCCGGGCCCTTCCAATACGCCGTGGCCGAGGCCCTGCGCCTGCCCGACTCGTACTTCGCGGACTTCCGCGCGGACATGCTGGCCAAACGGGACCTGCTCGCGGGCGGCCTGGAGCGGGCGGGCTTCAAGGTCTTCCGCCCGGCCGGCACGTACTTCATCACCACCGACATCCGGCCCCTCGGTGAGAGCGACGGTTTCACCTTCTGCCGTGCGCTGCCGGAGCGTTGCGGGGTGGTCGCGATCCCCAACGCGGTCTTCTACGACAACCGTGAGCAGGGCGCGCCCTTTGTCCGCTTCGCGTTCTGCAAGCGGACAGGCGTGCTGGAGGAGGCGGCTTCCCGACTCAAGACGCCGGCCGCCTAACAGCCACAGACGTACCAACATATGTACCGGCCACGCGGCCTGGTTGCTCCGAGCCGCCGCGCACCCGCACTCGACTGCCGCCTGTTCGAGGTGGGACACCGGTGTTCGGCAGCCGTATCACGCGGCCCGCCTGTCGGCGGACAGGCTTCCATCAGCGAACCGGCCCCGAAGGATACGAACCCGGGCTGGACTCTGCGAAGAAGGTGATGTGCGGGCAGTGGCCCTCCTCGCCCAGCCGGGCGCCGGCCGCGCTGCCGCTCGGGATCGTCGAAAGGCCAGGCCATCCCGGCCTGCTGACCCGGCCAGGAACGACCACGTCCGGCGACGGCGGTGCCGACGGCACGGGCCTGGCGAGCGGGGAGTCCCTCGTCAGCGGGCGTCCGCCTCGGGCTCCGGGCGCGGGAGCTCATCGAGGTCAAGGGTGAACGTGCGGCCGTCGGCCAGGGGGATGGGGAGCTTGCCCGTGCCGTACCTGTGGGTGTGTGCGGCGATGTAGCCGGTGGCAGTCGGCTGGGTGTGGAGGACGACTTCCTGGGCGTAGGGGTCCACGACCAGGTAGATCGGGATTCCGTAGCGGCCGTACTTCGCGGTGCAGTCGTCGTAGTCCTTGCGTGCGGAAGAGGTCGAGACGACCTCGGAGATCAGCAGGACGTCCTCGAAGCTGTAGCGCTTGCCTTCCTTGCGTGCGTCCTCGCGCAGGATCGCGAGGTCGGGGGCGGAGTTCTCGTCGGCGGGGAAGTCGATGTAGACGTCGGAGGTGACCTTCGCGTGACGGCCGAGGGCGAGAGCGGAGTCGATCTGCATCGACCTGATGGTGCTGGAGTGCTCTTCGCTCCGCGGGGTCATGATCACCTTTCCGTCGGCCCCGAACAGGACCGTGTACCCCTTGGGGAACTCGGTGTGCACGATCGCGTCGACGCTCATGGACGGCTCCTTCCCGTGTGTGGTCAGGATACGACGGACAGTGCCGCGTCACCGAGCCCGTCGGTACGGCCGGCAGACCGGTACGGACAGGGTTGTGCGGCCCGCTCGCCGCCGGTGCCGGAGATCCGCAGCGGGGCCCGTCGCACGACATGGGAATAGGTAGGCCGACGAGGTGTCGGCTGGGTGACGGCGGCTCCCGCCCTGGTCGGCGCGGTCCGCTCGGCGAAGCAGTACCTCACCTACGTCTCCGCGGGTCCCTTCCAGTACGCCGTCGCCGAGGCCCTCGCGCTCCCCGACTCCTACTTCGACGGCTTCCGCCGCGACATGCTCGCCCGCCGCGACGTCCTCGCCGCGGGCCTCGCGGAGGCGGGCTTCGGCGTCTTCCGTCCCGCGGGCACGTACTTCATCACCACCGGCATCCGCCCCCTCGGCGAGACCGACGGCTTCGCCTTCTGCCGCGCCCTCCCCGAACGGGCCGGCGTCGTCGCCGTCCCGAACGCCGTCTTCTACGACGACCGCGCCGAGGGTGCCCCCTTCGTACGGTTCGCGTTCTGAAAGAAGCCGGAGATCCTCCAGGAGGCCACCGGACCGGCTGCGCCGCAGGGCGTGACGGCGAAACGGCCGGGGGCCGGGGCGCTTCTCGCTGCCCCGGCCCCCGGCCGTCCGCGGTTCGGGGTGGACTACTCCACGTCCCCGCCCGAGTCCTCCGCGTCGTCGATCTCCTGCTCCAGGCCGAGCTGCTCGGCGAGCCACTTGTCGAACTCGATGGCCGCGCGGACCCAGCTCACGACGGAGGAGACGAAGTGGTTGAGGTCGACGCCCGTGCCGATCAGCATCTGGGCCTCGCCGATGAGGCGGACCGTGCCGTCGTCGTGGGTGTGGGTGTAGACCTTCGGCCACAGGGTGCGCCGGTTCCAGTCGTCGACGGACTCCAGCAGCCGCGTCTTCTCCTCGATCAGGTGCGGACGGTCGTAGAAGGTCCGCACGGAGAAGACGGCCTGCTCGTCCTCGCCGCGGAACATGAAGTACGTCCGGAACTGCTCCCAGGGCGCCGCGAGGTCACCCTCCTCGTCCACGACGTACTTCAGCTCCATCTGGTCCAGGAGCTGCTTCACGAGGTCCTGGTCCGGGAGGACGGGACCCGCCGGTCCCTGCGGCTGCTGCTCGGGCTGGCCCCCGAAGTTCGGAATCGAGGACGGGTCGATGCTCACCGTGGTTCTCCTTCGTACGGAATCCCGCCATCCTCTCCCAGAGGGGGAGGTCCGTGGCAAGCCCCGGCGCGGCCTGTCAGCCACGGGCGGACACGCGGCCCGCGCGCAGGTGTCACGCGTCGCCCGGACGAGTGACACCCGGGCGCGGGGGACATCCGCGCGGGGGCTGGTCTACAGGGACTTCCCCGTCGCCGGACCCACCTTCAGCCCGTCCTCGGCGCGGTCCACGCGGACCGTGTCACCGTCCTTGATCTCGCCGGAGAGGATCTCCCTGGCGAGGCGGTCGCCGATGGCCGTCTGGACCAGGCGGCGCAGCGGGCGGGCGCCGTACGCCGGGTCGTTGCCCTCCTCCGCGAGCCAGGCCAGCGCCTCGGGCGTGACGTCGAGGCTGAGGCGCCGCTCCGCCAGCCGCCGCCCGAGCCGGTCGATCTGGAGGCGGGCGATCCGGGCCAGCTCCGCCTCGCTGAGCGCGGAGAACACCACCAGGTCGTCCAGCCGGTTCAGGAACTCCGGCTTGAAAGAGGCCCGCACGGTGTCCAGCACCCGCTGCCGCTTCTCCGCCTCGTCCAGCGCCGGGTCGACCAGGTACTGGCTGCCCAGGTTGGAGGTGAGCACCAGGATGGTGTTGCGGAAGTCGACCGTGCGGCCCTGGCCGTCCGTCAGGCGGCCGTCGTCCAGGACCTGGAGCAGGATGTCGAAGACCTCGGGGTGCGCCTTCTCCACCTCGTCCAGCAGCACCACGCTGTACGGGCGCCGCCGCACGGCCTCGGTGAGCTGGCCGCCCTCCTCGTACCCGACGTAGCCGGGAGGCGCGCCGACCAGGCGGGCGACGCTGTGCTTCTCGCCGTACTCCGACATGTCGATGCGGATCATCGCCCGCTCGTCGTCGAAGAGGAAGTCCGCCAGCGCCTTGGCCAGTTCGGTCTTGCCGACACCGGTCGGGCCGAGGAAGAGGAAGGAGCCGGTGGGCCGGTCCGGGTCGGCGACCCCGGCGCGCGAGCGGCGCACCGCGTCGGAGACCGCCTGCACGGCCTCGCCCTGGCCGATGAGCCGCTTGCCCAGCTCGTCCTCCATGCGCAGCAGCTTCTGCGTCTCGCCCTCCAGCAGACGGCCGGCCGGGATACCGGTCCAGGCGGCGACGACGTCCGCGATGTCGTCGGAGCCGACCTCCTCCTTGACCATGGTGTCCTTCGCGGCCTCCTCCTCGGCCTCGGAGGCGGCCTCCAGCTCCTTCTCCAGCTCCGGGATCTGGCCGTACAGCAGCTTGGAGGCGGTGTCGAAGTCGCCGTCGCGCTGGGCGCGCTCGGCCTGGCCGCGCAGGTCGTCCAGGCGCTCCTTCAGCTCACCGACGCGGTTGAGGGACTGCTTCTCCTTCTCCCAGCGGGCGGTGAGCCCGCGCAGCTCCTCCTCCTTGTCGGCGAGGTCGCGGCGCAGCCGCTCCAGACGCTCGCGGGAGGCGGGGTCGGTCTCCTTGCCGATGGCCAGCTCCTCCATGCGGAGCCGGTCGACGCCGCGCTGGAGTTCGTCGATCTCCACCGGGGAGGAGTCGATCTCCATGCGCAGCCGGGACGCGGCCTCGTCCACGAGGTCGATCGCCTTGTCGGGCAGGAAGCGGGAGGTGATGTACCGGTCGGACAGGGTCGCGGCCGCCACCAGCGCGCTGTCCGCGATCTGCACCTTGTGGTGCGCCTCGTACCGCCCCTTGAGACCTCGCAGGATGGCGATGGTGTCCTCGACGCTCGGCTCGGCCACCAGCACCTGCTGGAAGCGCCGCTCCAGTGCCGGGTCCTTCTCGATCCGCTCGCGGTACTCGTCCAGCGTGGTCGCGCCGACCATGCGCAGTTCGCCGCGGGCCAGCATCGGCTTGAGCATGTTGCCCGCGTCCATCGCGGAGTCGCCCCCGGCGCCCGTGCCGACGACCGTGTGCAGCTCGTCGATGAAGGTGATGACCTGCCCGTCGGAGTCCTTGATCTCCGAGAGCACCGCCTTGAGCCGCTCCTCGAACTCACCGCGGTACTTGGCGCCCGCGACCATCGCGCCGAGGTCCAGCGAGACCAGCCGCTTGTCCTTCAGGGACTCCGGCACGTCGCCCTTGACGATGCGCTGGGCCAGCCCCTCGACCACGGCGGTCTTGCCGACGCCCGGTTCACCGATGAGGACGGGGTTGTTCTTGGTGCGGCGGCTCAGCACCTGCACGACCCGGCGGATCTCCTGGTCCCGGCCGATGACCGGGTCGAGGCGGCCCTCACGGGCGGCGGCGGTGAAGTCGGTGCCGAACTTCTCCAGGGCCTTGTACTGACCCTCGGGGTCGGCAGTGGTCACGCGGCGTCCTCCTCTGGCCTTCTGAAAGGCCTCCTGCAGCTTCCTGGCGGTGGCCCCCTGCTCGCGGAGCACCTCCCCGGCGGCGCCGCCCCTGGCGGCGAGACCGGTCAGCAGGTGTTCGGTGGAGAGGTAGTCGTCCCCGAGGTCCCCGGCGCGCTCGTCGGCGTCCGCGAGGACGGCGAGCATCTCCCGGCTGGGCTGCGGGGGCGCGACGGTGGAGCCGGTCACGCTGGGCAGCGCGGCGAGCGCTCGCTCGGCCCCGGCGCGCACGGCGGCCGGGTCGGCGCCGACGGCGGCGAGCAGGTCGGTGATGTTCTCGTTGTCCTGGCCCGCGAGCAGGGCGAGCAGCAGGTGAGCGGGCGTCAGGTCGGGGTGCCCCTCCGTCACGGCCCGCTGGCTCGCGGCGTTGATCGCGTCCCGGCTCCGGTTGGTCAGCTCTGCGTCCACGTGCGTGTTCTCCCCTTCCGCCACTGCCCCACTGATGACTTAACCAGTGTACACAAACTTGAGTCAGGTGCACTCAATTAAGCCTCCGGGCTTCAGGTTGGCTAGGTTTCAGCCATGGCCTCATATTCCGTGGACCTGGACGCACCGGACGAGCCGTACGTCGCCTTCTGGCGGGAGCGGCATCTGAGCACCCTCACCACCCTGCGCCCGGACGGCAGCCCGCACGTGGTGCCGGTGTGCGTGACCTGGGACCCCGTGGCGGGCATCGCCCGCGTCATCACGAGCGGCACCAGCACCAAGGCGGCGCTGGTACGCGCGGCCGGGGACGAGGGCGCACGGGTGGCGGTGTGCCAGGTGGACGGCCGGCGCTGGGCCACCCTGGAGGGGCGGGCGCGGGTGCGCGAGGACCGCGAGGCGGTCGCGGAGGCGGAGCGGCGCTTCACCGAGCGGTACGGCCGGCAGCCGCGGGAGAACCCGCTGCGGGTCGCCCTGGAGATCCGGGTGGAACGCGCGCTCGGGCGCGGCTGAGAAATTCCGGCCACCCGGCCGGAGCGGCGAAACCCCGAAATATGCGCAGAAACTGCAGCGGCGTCACCGTGTTCAGGTCACGGTGACGCCGCTGCGGGGGGAAGTACCTGAGGCGATCTTTTACGACGGGGGAATCGCGTCAGGCACTGCGGGGGGTGGCAGTTGTGGTCCTGAGGTGGGTGACCTCGGGCTCCGCGAGACGGTGGTCCCGCTGGTCGAGATTGACGAAGATCATGCCGTATCGGACGGCACACCGCACCGGCTGCGGCGCGCCGCGTGGCTTGCGCAGGCAGCGGTACGCCCGTACGTCCTCGTCCTCGTCCCGGGTGACCACCACCGGCTCGCCGAACACCGTCACCATCAGGGAGTCGCCGCTGTGGGGGATGGCGGTGACCAGATCGATGAAGTGCCAGCCGGAGCGGTAGGCGGTGGCCATCTCACGACGGAATGAGCGGTCGTCCGGAGGGGTGGTCATGGTGATCAGTCCCACCGCGTGTCGAGCGGGGCGACGTCCCACCTCGTGTCCGCGGGTACGATGTCCCACCTGGTGTCCGCCGGCGTGGTGTCCCACCGGGTGTCCTGAACGCCCACCGCTTTCACGGCCCCCCCGTCACCCGGCGAGTGCGCGCTCGTCGCGCCGGAGAGGCCCGCCAGTGTTCCGACGGCCGCAACGGCGGAGAGAGCGGCAGCAAGCGCCGAGCGAAGCATTCTGTTACGCATGGTCGGCTTCGTCCTCACTTGAATGTCCCCTCTTCCCCCGTCGAGTTAGACGATGGCTCATTCAGGCACATCATCGCCACACGATCGGTGCATCATGTTCCTGCATGTTCAGGACCCTGGGGGGTGGAGATTTGGCAACAAACGGGACAGAGGCGACACATCCCCACGCGGTGACAGAGATGTGCGCGGAAGGAAGCCGCCTCTACGCGAGCGCGCTGCGCACCGGCCGCATCCCGCGCGCGGACGCCGAGGCGGCTCCGTGTCTGATGGAGTTCGCCCTGCTCCACCCCGACCCCGACGATCCCGGCTGGCTGCGGCCGGTGGCGCCGGCCGTCGCGCTGGCCCAGCGGCTGACCCCGATCGAGCGGGAGATCGCCGAGCGGCGGCGCCGGTCCATCGTGCTGTCCGAGATCTTCGAGCCCTTCATGACGCTGAGCGCCCGCGAGGACGCGCCGACGCACGCCATCACCGTCCTGGAGGGCCTGGACCGCATCAACGCGGCCCTGGACCTGGCCACCGACCAGTGCTGCACCGAGGTGCTCACGGTCCAGCCCGGCGGTCGCCGCAGCCCCGAGAACCGCCTCCTGGAGGCGCTGGAGCGCGACCGCCCGCTCATCGAGCGCGGGGTCCGCATCCGCACGCTCTACCAGCACACCGCCCGCTACAGCGCCGACCGTCTCGCCTACGTGGACCGCTTCACCGACGGCAAGGCGGAGTACCGCACCATCGACGAACTCGTCGAGCGCCTGATCATCTGCGACGAGACGGTGGCCTTCATCCCGGTCCGCGAGGACCGCCAGGTCGCCCTGGAGCTGCGCCACCCCGGTCTGGTGCGCTACCTGGTCAAGGTCTTCGAGTTCATGTGGAGCCGCGCGGTCCCGCTGAGCGCGGGCACTCCCTACGAGACCGCCCCGGACGGCATCACCGACGTCCAGCACGCCATCGCCAAGCTGCTGGTGGAAGGGCACGTCGACGAGGCCATCGCACGGCGCCTCGGGATGAACGTGCGCACCTGCCGCGCCCACATCGCCAAGCTGGCCACCGCGCTGGGCAGCGGCAGCCGGGCCCAGCTCGGCTACCTGATCGCCCGCTCCGGGATGCTCAACGAGGAGGACGCCTCCTAGGGGCTGTGCGCCCCGGCGGGCGCCGGCGCGGGTCCGTGCGTGGGGCCGTCCAGTCCGACCTGGGCGATACGGACGCCGAGTTGGGTGCGGCTGGTCGCTCCCAGGGTCTCCGAGAGCCGGGCGATGTGCGCACGGCAGGTGCGCACGCTGATGCCGAGCCGCTCGGCGATCACCGCGTCCTGGTGACCCTCGGCGAGCAGCGCGGCGATGGCGCGTTCGCGGTGCGAGATGCCCTCGATACCGGTGTCGGGCAGCGGGGCGGTGAGCGGGATCGCCAGCCGCCACAGCCGCTCGAAGACGGTCACCAGGTACTCCACCAGCGCCGGGTGGCGCAGTTCCAGCGCCATGGTGCGGTCGGTGTTGGCGGGGATGAAGGCGACCGTGCGGTCGAAGAGGATGAGCCGGTCGATGACCTCGTCCAGCGTGCGGGCCTCCACCGTGTCGCCCATCAGCTCAAGGTAGTTGAGCAACCCCTGGCCGTGCCGGGCGACATGGGTGTAGAGGTCGCGCATCCTGACGCCGCGGCCGCGCAGTTCGAGGGCCCGGTGCAGTCCCTCGGTCAGCTCGGCCTCGCGGCGGATGCCGCCGGGCTGCACGGTGAGCACCTCGGTCGCGCACCGCTCGGTCGCCTCGTCCATCGCGGCCTGGATACGGGTGAGACCGTCCAGCACCCGGATCGAGGAGCCTTCACCCGGCGTGCCGAGGGCGGGCAGTTGACGGCCGAGCCCGGCGTACCAGTCGAACGCGGCGACCGCCGAGCCCATCCGGCGCCGGCTCTCGTTGACCTCGTCGTAGACCCCGCGCAGCAGCCGGGTCATCACCTCCTGTGGGGAGGTGGGCACCAGCCAGTCCATGTCGTCGGGGTCGGGGTGCAGCAGGGCCAGCTCCAGCAGGCAGGGCACCGGCTCCGCGTCCGCGCGGGGCACCCGGCCCCGGCGCACGGCGCGGGAGTACACACGGTCTCCCTGCCCGCACAGCCGGTCGGCACCGTGGGGATGCTCCTCCATCGCGTGCCCGGCCATCGCCCATTCCACCCCCGGTCGCCGCCACTTCGCAGCGCAACTATGCGCGGCGCCGCCCGCCTCCGCAACACGGCTCCTCCTGCCCCGGAAACCGCGGAACACCGGTATGCCCGGATGGCCGGGGGCGGCACGGCACACGAAGAGGGAGGCGGCCCCGCCGTCAGCGGGGCCGCCTCCCTCACCTGCCTCCGGGTCGCTCCCCGGACGCGAGTCCGCGCGTCAGCGCAGGCCCACGGCGGCGCAGGCCGACTTGTAGGGGGCGGTGCAGATCTGGTCAACGGTGTAGATGCCGTCCTCGACGACCGTTTCCTTGATCTTGCTCTTGGTCAGCGCGGCCACCTGGACCAGCCTGGCCGGGATCTGCTTGTCGGTGGGGCTGCTGACGCGGTCCTGGGTGAGGGCGTCGAACTGGATGTCCTTGCCCTGCACCTTGGCGACGGCCATCTGGGCGGCGGCCTCGGCCTCGTCCGGGTAGGACTTGTACACGCTCATGTACTGCTGGTCCGCCAGGATGCGCTGCACGGCGTCCAGTTCGGCGTCCTGGCCGGTGATCGGGGGCAGGGTGGTGACGCCCGCGTTCTTCAGCGCCTTGATGATGCCGCCGGCCATGCCGTCGTTGGCGGAGTAGACGGCGGCGATGTTGTCCTTGCCGATCCGGCCTATCGCCTCGGTCATGTTCGCCTCGGCGTTCTCCGGCTTCCAGTCCTTGGTGTCGAAGCTGTCCGCGATCGTCACCTTGCCGTTCAGCTCGGAGAGCGCGCCCTCCTTGAACTGCTTGGCGTTGGGGTCGGTGGGCGAGCCGTTCATCATCACGATCTTGTCGGAGAGACCCGCGCTCGAACCCAGCCGCTCCAGCAGGGAACGGCCCTGCACCTCGCCGACCAGCTCGTTGTCGAAGGAGATGTAGGCCTGGATCGGGCCCTCGGCCAGCCGGTCGTAGGCGATGACCGGGATGCCGGCGTCCTTGGCCTTCTTCACGGTCGGCGCGATCCCGTGCGCGTCCACGGCGTCCAGCAGGATGACGTCGACCCTCTGGTCGATCATCCGCTGCATCTGCTCGGCCTGCCGGCCCGCGTTCGCGTCGGCGTTGGCGTACTGGACCGTGCCCTTCCTGTGCGTCAGTTCGGCCACCTTGCTCCTGATGATGGGGTAGTCGAACTTGTCGTAGCGGCTGTTCGCCTTCTCCGGCAGCAGCAGGCCGACGGTGACCTGGTCGCCCTTGGTCGGGCTCGCGCTCGCGTCGTCTCCCGCCGCGTTGAGGACGCCGCATCCGGCGAGCGGGAGGACCATCGTGGTGACGGCCACGGACATGGCGATACGGCGCATTCGAGGGCTCACTTCAGGTGCGTTCCGACGGGCGTGCTGCGTACGACCCGGGTGTCTGAAAAGACAACTTGGAGGCGCCCCGTGGCGTCAAGCAAAACAACTTAACGAGATGGCAACACCACGCTGCGTTCGAACGGTGAAGACCTGGCGGAACCTTGCACAACCCGCTGCAAACACCCTTCACAGGCTCCCCGCACGCAGCACGTTTCACGTTCACATGGGCGAATGAAGTCAGCCACGCTGTGAACGCCGTCGGGAACGGCCGCCGCGGAAGCACGAGGGGCCGGGAGGCGTCGTCCCTCCCGGCCCCCTTCGAGGGTGCTCGCCGGACTCGTGGAGCCGGTCCGGGTCAGTCCGCGGACGTCTGCCGCTTGGGCCGCCACACCACCAGCGCGCTGGTCTGCTGGACCTCCTGGTACGGGACCAGGTCACGCCGGTAGGAGGCGTGCACCGCGGCCTCGCGCTGACGCATCGCCGCCGCCGCGCCGTCCAGTGCCGACTCCAGCTCCGCGACGCGGGACTGGAGAGCCGCGACGTGGTTCTCCAGTTCGATGATGCGCTTGATGCCGGCCAGGTTGATGCCCTCGTCCTGCGACAACTGCTGCACCTGACGGAGCAGTTCGATGTCACGGGCCGAATAGCGCCGCCCCCGCCCCGCCGTGCGGTCCGGGGAGACCAGACCGAGGCGGTCGTACTGACGGAGAGTCTGCGGATGGAGTCCGGAGAGCTGCGCGGCGACCGAGATGACGTAGACCGGGGTCTCCTCGGTCAGCTCGTACGGGTTGCGCCGGCGACCTGGTGTGTCCATCGGGCTCATTCTCCCTTCGCGGCCTCGAACAGCTCCGCCCGCGGGTCCTCCTCCGCGGTCGCCTCGCGATACGCCTCCAGCGCGTCACGAGCCTTCCCCGAGAGGTCCTTCGGGACACTCACCTCCACGGTGATCAGCAGATCGCCGTGGCTGCCGTCCTTGCGCGCCGCGCCCTTGCCCCGCGCCCGCATGGTGCGGCCGTTGGGCGTGCCGGGCGGCAGCTTCAGGGTGACCGGGGACCCGCCGAGGGTGGGAACCCGCACCTCGCCGCCGAGGGCCGCCTCGGTGAAGGTGACCGGCACGGTGACGGTGAGGTTGTCGCCCTTGCGGCCGAACACCCTGTGCTCGCCCACGTGGACGGTGACGTACAGATCGCCGGCCGGACCGCCGCGCTCGCCGGGCGCGCCCTTGCCGCGCAGCCGGATGCGCTGCCCGTCGGTGACACCCGCCGGGATGCGGACCTGCATGGTGCGCGAGGACTTGGCCCGGCCGCTGCCGCTGCACTCGGTGCAGGGGTGCTCGGCGATCAGGCCGCGGCCCTTGCAGTCGGGGCACGGGTCGGTGAGCGAGAAGCCGCCGCCCGAGCCGCGCGCGACCTGCCCGGTGCCGACGCAGGTCGGGCACACGCGCGGCGTGCCGTTCTTGTCGCCGGTGCCCGAACACGCCTTGCAGGGCGCCTGGGAGGTCATCCTGAGCGGTACGGTCGCGCCCTCGATCGCCTCGGTGAAGCTGAGCGTCACCTCGGTGTCGACGTCCTGCCCCCGGCGCGGCTGGGTACGGGTGGTACCCGCGCCGCCCCGGTTGAACAGACCGCCGAAGACGTCGCCCAGGCCGCCGCCGCCACCGAAGCCGCCGCTCTGGCCGCCGCCCGCGCCGCCGGCGCCTCCGAAGAGGTCACCGAGGTCGAAGTTGAACTGACCGCCGCCCGCGCCCGGCCCCGGCCTGAATCCGCCGTTGCCGAACAGGGCCCGCGCGTCGTCGTACTCCTTGCGCTTCTTGGGGTCGCCGAGGACGTCGTTCGCCTCGGAGATCTCCTTGAAGCGCTCCTCGGCGCGGGTGTTGCCCTTGTTGGCGTCCGGGTGGAACTCGCGGGCGAGCTTCCGGTACGCCTTCTTGATCTCGGCCTCGGTGGCGTCCTTGGGGACGCCGAGGACCTTGTAGAAGTCCTTCTCGATGAAGTCCTTGGTACTCATCCCCGACGTCCCTCCTTCCGGACCTGCATGTCTGCCGTGACTACGTCAGCCCTCCTCCGGGCCACCGTTCTCCTTGTCGTCGGCCGCGCTCTCCTCGGCCTCCTCCGCCTTGACGGTCTGCGCGCCGGGCTGCGGCTCGGCGACGGCCACCCGCGCGGGGCGGATGGTGCGCTCACCGATGCGGTAACCGGGCTGGAGGATGGCCACGCACGTCGTCTCGGTGACGTCGGGCGCGTAGGAGTGCATCAGGGCCTCGTGGATCGTCGGGTCGAAGGGCTCGCCCTCCTTGCCGAACTGCATGAGGCCCATCTTGGCCGCCACGGTCTCCAGCGACTCGGCGACCGACTTGAAGCCGCCGAGCAGTTCGCCGTGCTCCCGCGCGCGGCCGATGTCGTCCAGCACGGGCAGCAGCTCGGTCAGGAGGTTCGCGATGGCGACCTCCTTGACCGCGACGCGGTCGCGATCGACGCGGCGGCGGTAGTTCTGGTACTCGGCCTGCAGCCGCTGGAGGTCGGCCGTGCGCTCACCGAGCGCCGTCCGCACCTGGTCCAGCTGCGCCACCAGACCGGCGTCCGCACTTGCGTCCCCCGCCGGGGCCGCCTCCTTCTCGGAGGCGGCCTTCGGCTCGGCGTCGTCGGGGTTCGCGCCGGAGGGGACGTCGGGCTTCTCCTCGAAGCCCGGGGTCTCCTCCGTCACGCGGCACCGTCCTTGCGCTCGTCGTCGACGATCTCGGCGTCCACGACGTCGTCGTCCTTGGCCTCACCGGCGTCGGCGGACGGACCGCCGGCGGCCTGGGCGCCCTGGGCGTCGGCGTACATGGCCTGGCCGAGCTTCTGCGAGACGGCCGCGACCTTCTCGGTGGCCGTGCGGATCTCGGCGCTGTCCTCGCCCTTGAGCTTCTCCTTCAGCTCGGCGACAGCCTCCTCGACCTCGGTCTTGATCTCGCCCGGGACCTTGTCCTCGTTGTCCTTGAGGAACTTCTCGGTCTGGTAGACGAGCTGCTCGCCCTGGTTGCGGGACTCGGCGGCCTCGCGGCGGGCGTGGTCCTCCTCCGCGTACTTCTCGGCCTCCTGGCGCATGCGGTCGACCTCGTCCTTCGGCAGCGAGGAGCCGCCGGTGACGGTCATCTTCTGCTCCTTGCCCGTGCCCAGGTCCTTCGCGGTCACGTGCATGATGCCGTTGGCGTCGATGTCGAAGGCGACCTCGATCTGCGGGACACCGCGCGGGGCCGGCGGCAGACCGGTCAGCTCGAACATGCCGAGCTTCTTGTTGTACGCCGCGATCTCGCGCTCGCCCTGGTAGACCTGGATCTGCACGGAGGGCTGGTTGTCCTCGGCGGTGGTGAAGATCTCGGACCGCTTGGTCGGGATCGTCGTGTTCCGCTCGATCAGCTTGGTCATGATGCCGCCCTTGGTCTCGATACCGAGGGACAGCGGGGTGACGTCGAGGAGCAGGACGTCCTTGACCTCGCCCTTGAGGACACCGGCCTGGAGGGCGGCGCCGATGGCGACGACCTCGTCCGGGTTGACGCCCTTGTTGGCCTCGTTGCCGCCGGTCAGTTCCTTGACCAGCTCGGCGACGGCCGGCATGCGGGTCGAGCCACCGACGAGGACCACGTGGTCGATCTCGCCGAGCTGGATGCCCGCGTCCTTGATGACGTTGTGGAACGGCGTCTTGCAGCGCTCCAGGAGGTCGGCGGTGAGCTGCTGGAACTGGGCGCGGGTGAGCTTCTCGTCCAGGTGCAGCGGGCCCTCGGCGGACGCCGTGATGTAGGGCAGGTTGATCGAGGTCTCCGTGGAGGAGGACAGCTCGATCTTGGCCTTCTCGGCGGCCTCGCGGAGGCGCTGGAGGGCCATCTTGTCCTTGGCGAGGTCCACGCCGTGGCCGGCCTTGAACTGCTGGACCAGGTAGTCGACGACACGCTGGTCCCAGTCGTCACCACCGAGGTGGTTGTCGCCGTTGGTGGCCTTCACCTCGACGACGCCGTCACCGATCTCCAGCAGCGACACGTCGAAGGTGCCGCCACCGAGGTCGAAGACCAGGATGGTCTGGTCGTCCTTGTCGAGGCCGTACGCGAGGGCGGCGGCGGTCGGCTCGTTGACGATGCGCAGGACGTTCAGACCCGCGATCTCACCGGCTTCCTTGGTCGCCTGGCGCTCGGAGTCGTTGAAGTACGCCGGGACGGTGATGACCGCGTCGGTCACCTTCTCGCCCAGGTAGGACTCGGCGTCGCGCTTCAGCTTCTGCAGGATGAACGCGGAGATCTGCTGCGGGTTGAAGTCCTTCCCGTCGAGCTGGATCTTCCAGTCGGTGCCCATGTGGCGCTTCACCGAGCGGATGGTCCGGTCCACGTTCGTGACCGCCTGGCGCTTGGCGACCTCGCCGACGAGCACCTCACCGTTCTTCGCGAAGGCGACGACGGACGGCGTGGTCCGGGCACCCTCGGCGTTGGTGATGACGGTGGGCTCGCCGCCCTCCAGAACGCTGACGACGGAGTTAGTCGTGCCCAGGTCGATGCCGACCGCACGTGCCATGGTTGATTCCTCCAGAGGACTTGAGTGTGACTGGCTCAAGTGTGCCACTCCGATCGCGTCGGGTCAACAGACATGAGCCGGGGGGACTCAACTCTTATATGGCGCTTATATGCAAGGCGGCTCCGGCCCGGTGCGGCGCGGGTTCCTCCGTCCCGGCGAAGGCAACCCTCAGCGACCCATCTCACCCCGCGCCGTGCTGCGTCACACAGGAGGATGGGGGTAGTCTCAGACGGACTGCATAAGTTACCGCTTAGTAATTTCGAGGCCGCCTCAGGAGCCCCTCATGCAACTCGCCGCGATCATCGTGTCGCTGGTCCTGACCGTGGTCGGCGTCGCGCTGCTCGCCCGGGCCATCGGACAGTTCGTCCGGTACTTCAAGCTGGGCCAGCCCGTCCCCGCCGGTACCCGGACCGACAACCCGTACCAGCGCAGCGTGACCCTGGTGCGGGAGTTCCTCGGCCACACCCGGATGAACAGGTGGGGCATCGTCGGCGTGGCCCACTGGTTCGTGGCCGTGGGCTTCCTGACGCTGCCGCCGACCCTGGCCCAGGCGTTCGGCCAGCTCTTCAAGGCCGACTGGACACTGCCCTTCATCGGCGACTTCCTGCCCTTCGAGCTGTACATCGAGTTCATCGGCGTGATGACCGTGCTCGGCATCGCCGTGCTCATGGTCATCCGGCTGCTGAGCCTGCCCAGCCGCCCGGGCCGCAAGTCCCGCTTCGCCGGCTCCAAGGCCGGCCAGGCGTACTTCGTCGAGTACGTCATCCTCACCATCGGCCTGGCGATCTACACCCTGCGCGGCCTCGAAGGCGCCCTGCACCACGTGGACCACTACGAGGCGGCCTACTTCGCCTCGTACCCGCTGGTCCTCGCCTTCAAGGCGCTGAGCGTCACCACGCTGCAGAACCTGGTCTACCTGGTCGCCATGATCAAGATCGGGACCTCGTTCATCTGGATGATCGTGGTCTCGCTCAACACCAACATGGGTGTGGCCTGGCACCGCTTCCTGGCGTTCCCGAACATCTGGTTCAAGCGGGACGCGGACGGCGGTGTGGCCCTCGGCGCGCTCCAGCCGATGACCTCCGGCGGCAAGCCGATCGACTTCACCGACCCCGGTGACGACGACGTCTTCGGCGTCTCCCAGGTCGAGCAGTTCTCCTGGAAGGGCCTGCTGGACTTCTCCACCTGCACCGAGTGCGGCCGCTGCCAGTCGCAGTGCCCCGCGTGGAACACCGGCAAGCCGCTCTCCCCGAAGCTGCTGATCATGTCGCTGCGGGACCACGCCCACGCCAAGGCGCCCTACCTGCTCGCGGGTGGCGGCAAGACCATGGAGGGCGACGAGAAGGCGTCCGAGGAGCAGCTCAAGGACGTTCCGGCCGCCGCCCTCGCCGAGGCCGAGCGCCCGCTCATCGGCACCGCCGAGGAGAACGGCGTCATCGACCCGGACGTCCTGTGGTCCTGCACCACCTGCGGCGCCTGTGTCGAGCAGTGCCCGGTGGACATCGAGCACGTCGACCACATCGTCGACATGCGCCGCTACCAGGTGATGATCGAGTCCGCGTTCCCGTCCGAGGCGGGCACGATGCTCAAGAACCTGGAGAAGAAGGGCAACCCCTGGGGCCTGGCCAAGAAGCAGCGCCTGGAGTGGACCAAGGAGGTCGACTTCGAGGTCCCGGTCGTCGGCAGGGACATCGAGGACCTCACCGAGGTCGAGTACCTCTACTGGGTCGGCTGCGCCGGCGCCCTGGAGGACCGCGCCAAGAAGACGACCAAGGCGTTCGCCGAGCTGCTGCACATCGCGGGCGTCAAGTTCGCCATCATGGGCGGCGACGAGAAGTGCACCGGTGACTCCGCCCGCCGCCTCGGCAACGAGCCCCTGTTCCAGGAGCTCGGCATGGAGAACGTCATGTCCCTCAACGCCGCCTTCGGCGAGGAGATGGACGACGACGGCAAGGTGGTCCCCGAGTCGGCCAAGCCCAGGTCGGCCAAGAAGATCGTCGCCACCTGCCCGCACTGCCTCAACACGCTCGGCAACGAGTACCCGCAGCTGGGCGGTGACTACGAGGTCATCCACCACACCCAGCTGCTCCAGCACCTGGTGGACGAGGGCAAGCTGATCCCCGTCACCCCGGTCGAGGGCATCATCACCTACCACGACCCCTGCTACCTGGGCCGGCACAACAAGATCTACACGCCTCCGCGCGAGATCATCGGCAAGGTCCCGGGCCTGCGGAACGAGGAGATGCACCGCCACAAGGAGCGCGGCTTCTGCTGCGGCGCCGGTGGCGCCCGGATGTGGATGGAGGAGCGGATCGGCAAGCGCATCAACAACGAGCGCGTCGACGAGGCCCTCTCCCTCAACCCGGACATCGTCTCCACCGCCTGCCCGTTCTGCCTGGTCATGCTGACCGACTCGGTCAACGGCAAGAAGAACGACGGGAAGGCCAAGGAGTCCGTCCAGGTCGTCGACGTCGCCCAGCTCCTGCTGGACTCCGTCAGGACCCCGGCGGACCCCGCGGACGACGACGAGCCCGCCACCGAGCCGGAGCCCGAGCCGGCGAAGTAGCGCACCGCTCACGCTCACGACGGCGCCCCCCGGTCCACAAGACCGGGGGGCGCCGTCGTACCCGCAGGGGTCGCGTCGGGGGCTACTTCGGGGACGCCTGCTGGACGACGTCGAAGGACCACAGGGTGGAACCGGCCGCGGCGGGCCGCTGCTTCTCGCCCTCGCCGCCGCCCGCGCCCTGGTGGGCGGCCTTCATGGGGCCCTCCATCCACGCCTGGAAGGCCGCCTCGTCGCGCCAGCGGGTGTAGACGAGGTACTGGTCGGTGCCCTCCACCGGACGCAGCAGCTCGAACCACTCGAACCCGTCCGAGCCCTCCACCGTGTGCGCCCGCGAGGCGAACCGCTTCTCGAGCACCTCCCGCTGCTCGTCCGGAACGGTCAGCACGTTGATCTTCACTACGCTCATGCCCCCATCCTGCCCCCACCGGCCGGACACCGCCCGCCCCGCAAGTCTTCCCGGAGGCCGCACAGCCGTTCCGCACCGGTGCCGGCCTGGTGATCGCCGACCGCCTCGCGGCGGCGGCGCCGACGGGGGCGGCGCCTTCGGCGGCACGCCGGGCCACCACGGCGACTTCAACGGCGACGGTGCGGCCGAGCGTTTCGTTGTCCGACGTCGACCGCGACGGCAGGGCCGACCTGGTGACCGGGGCGGCCGGGGAGGACGGCCACGGGGCCGTCACGACCCTGCGGGGCTCGGCTTCCGGCCTCACCACCGGCTCCGCCCGCTTCATCGCCGCACGCGACGTCGCCCTCACCGGCATGGGCCACTTCGCCTGGGCGATCGCCCGGTGACTGACCGGTCACCATGGCAGCCCACGCCCATGGCCGGCTCTGAACGGCTGATCGCCCCTGATCCGTCCCTGGCCCAGCCCTGACGGTCCCTTAGGGGATGTCACAGGATGGCCGCAATGCCGGTCCCGACCCCCCGGGCCCGGCACGCGGGCGGCCAGGAGCAGGTACGTTCGACGGGTGGCTGGATTCAGGATGGGACGCGGGGACCGGGACAACCGCACCGCGCAAGGACAGCAGGCGCCCGCACCCCAGGGCCCGTCGTACGGCGGCCGGGCACCGCACCAGGGGCAGCGGCAGCCCACCTACGGCTACCCGAACGGGCACCCGCAAGGGAACCAGTACGGGTACCCGGGGCCGGCGAACGAGGGCCCGGAGTACTTCGGCGACCCCGGTCACGCGGGCCACGGCGGGCACGACCCGTACGCGGCGAACCAGCCGGGCCACACCCAGGCGTTCTCCGTGGACGAGGCGTCCGCCTACACACAGGGCCAGACCTACCACGCGGGCTCGGCGCAGCCTCCCGGCCCGTCCGGACCGCCGCTGCACTGGAAGGAACTGCTGAAGGGGGTCGTGCTCAACCCGAACCCGACCTTCCTGCGCATGCGGGACTACACGATGTGGGGCCCGGCCCTGATCGTGACGTTCCTCTACGGCCTGCTCGCGGTGTTCGGCTTCGACGGCGCCCGCGCCGACGTGATCGGCGCGACCTTCACCAACGCGGTGCCGATCGTGCTGGTCTCGGCCGTGACGATGGTGCTGAGCGCGTTCGTCCTGGGCGTGGTCACCCACACCCTGGCCCGCCAGCTCGGCGGTGACGGCGCCTGGCAGCCGACGGTCGGCCTGTCGATGCTGATCATGTCGCTGACGGACGCCCCGCGCCTGGTCGTCGCCATGTTCTTCGGCGGCGACGCGAGCTTCGTCCAGGTCATCGGCTGGATCACCTGGCTCGGCGCGGGCACCCTGCTCACCCTGATGGTCTCCCGCTCCCACGACCTGCCCTGGCCGAAGGCGCTGGGCGCCTCCGCGATCCAGTTGATCGCGCTGCTGTCGATCGTGAAGCTCGGGACGTTCTGAGTCTCCGAAGCCAGAAGGGCCCCCGGGAGCTTGCCGCTCCGGGGGCCCTTCTCCGTACGGGGGTGCAGCTCAGGCGTCCAGGACCTGCCCGGCACGGCGCACCACCGGTGGCAGGACGCTCCACGGGAAGTTGATCCAGTCCTCGGTGCGCTTCCAGACGTACTCGCACTTCACGAGGGAGTGGGACTTCTCGTAGATGACGGCGGAGCGCACCTCGGCGACGGTGTCGAGGCAGAAGTCGCGCACCAGCTTGAGCGTCTTGCCGGTGTCGGCGACGTCGTCGGTGATGAGCACCTTCTTGTCGGAGAAGTCGATGCGGTCCGGGACGGGCGCCAGCATCACGGGCATGTCGAGCGTGGTGCCGACGCCGGTGTAGAACTCCACGTTGACCAGGTGGATGTTCTTGCAGTCCAGGGCGTAGGCCAGGCCGCCGGCCACGAAGACGCCGCCCCGCGCGATGCTCAGCACGACGTCGGGCTCGTAGCCGTCGTCCGCGATGGTCTGCGCCAGCTCGCGGACGGCCGTGCCGAAGCGCTCGTAGGTCAGGTTCTCCCGCGCGTCACTCATATCGTCATCGCCCTCATACCTGGGTCCGGTGGAAGTTCAGGAAGGACCGCGAGGCGGTCGGGCCGCGCTGGCCCTGGTAGCGGGAGCCGTAGCGCTCGCTGCCGTAGGGGTGCTCGGCGGGGGAGGAGAGCCGGAACATGCAGAGCTGGCCGATCTTCATACCGGGCCAGAGCTTGATCGGCAGGGTGGCGAGGTTGGACAGCTCCAGGGTGACGTGGCCGCTGAAGCCGGGGTCGATGAAGCCGGCGGTGGAGTGGGTGACCAGGCCCAGGCGGCCGAGGGAGCTCTTGCCCTCCAGGCGGGAGGCCAGGTCGTCGGGGAGCGTGATGACCTCGTACGTGCTCGCCAGCACGAACTCACCGGGGTGCAGGATGAACGGCTCGTCGCCCTCGGGTTCGACCAGCCGGGTGAGGTCCGGCTGCTCCACGGAGGGGTCGATGTGGGGGTACCGGTGGTTCTCGAACACCCGGAAGTAACGGTCCAGCCGTACGTCGATGCTCGAGGGCTGAACCATGGAATCTTCGAAGGGATCGATCCGGACCCGCCCGGCGTCGATCTCGGCCCGGATGTCCTTGTCTGAGAGAAGCACGCCCCGAGGATACGCAAGGGGCGCGGACCGCCGACAATCGTGACGAGTCCGCGCCCCTCGTGGTGCGTGCGCCTGCCGCTGCCTACCGCTTCTGCAGCGTGACCGGCACCGCGCTGCGCAGCCGCGCGCAGCGGGGACACCGGACGAGCCTGCCGGGGCCCAGCCGCTCGGCCTGCTGCATCGGGAACGTAGCGGCGCTGAAGACGTGCCCGTCCGCGCAGCGGACGACGGTGCGTTCCATCAAGTCCCTCAAGTCCCTTCCCCAGGAGCCGCGTCGGGCTCGCTCCCCCGACGCCGAACGCCACATTACGGGACCAACCGGAACCCGCTCCAGACGGCACTCCGGTACCCCGAGGCACCCACCGTACGCCCCGCTCCGGCCCGCCCATGAGGTAGAGTGAGCGAGCGTTCGGACACCGACTGCACTCCAGTCGATATGTCCGTATTGCGCGGGTGTAGTTTAATGGTAGAACATCAGCTTCCCAAGCTGAGAGCGCGAGTTCGATTCTCGTCACCCGCTCCACGCGAAGCCCCCGGGTCGGTGACCCGGGGGCTTCTTGTTCGTCGTGACCGACGTCCCCGCGGCGGGCCGTAGGTGCCGGAGCAGCCCACGAGCGGTGACTCGCCGGGTCGCGACGGGCACACCGTGCCGGGTCGGACCAGGCCCGTGGTCGCATCCCGGAAGGCGGCCGGCTCCTGCCGCGGCACCCGGCGCGAGGCGGGCTCGTCGGGGAGTCCGCCGACATCGATGGTGGTCACGGCTGCATGCTTCCACTGCAACCTTCCGCCCTCCCCGTAGGTCTTCACGCCGTACATCTGTTCAGCGCAGCGTGAAAGGCCCCCGTGCGTCAGAAGAAGCTCGTCACCGCCGTGACCGGTGGTGCAATGTCGGCCGTTGTCGTGGGCGGTTTGCTGGCGGCCGCGCCGGAGGCGGTGGCCGCCGGTGTCACCTGTCCGGACCATGTCTATACACGGGCGTTCTACAAGAACACCTCGTTCTCGGGCTCGCCGGTGAAGACCGACTGTGACAGCGCCGTCGACCAGAGCTGGTCCGGCCGGCCCCTGGCCGGGATGCCGTCCGACAACTTCGGTGTGCGCTGGTCGGTGAAGCGGGACTTCGGTTCCGGCGGCCCGTTCACGTTCAGCGTCTCCGCCACGGACGGCGTCCGCGTCTACCTGGACGGCGTGCGGAAGATCGACCTCTGGTCGGGTACGGGAGACAGCGCGCGCTCCAGGAGCGTCAACCTGACCGTCCCGGCCGGCAAGCACACCCTCCGCGTCGACAGCGTGAACTGGAGCGGCGCCGCGAAGGTCAAGTACAGCTACACGCCGCGCACTTCGGCCCAGTACGACAGGACGAAGCCGCTCGCACCCACCGGCGTCAAGACCGCCTACGACACCACCACCCGCAGGACGACCGTCTCCTGGTCCGCCAACAAGGAGATGGACCTGGCGGGTTACTCCCTCTACCGGCGGCCCGAGGGATCGAGCACCTGGACGCGGGTGACCACGACCACCGCCCGCAGCCACACCGACCCCCTGGTGAACCCCGACGACCGTACGCCGTACTTCTACGAGGTCCGGGCCAAGGACAAGGCGGGCAACACCTCGTCGGGCAGCACGGACACCGTCGTCCGGCCGCTGCCGGTCGTGCCGTCCCTCACGGGCACGTACGACAAGGCGACCGGCAAGGTCACCCTGAAGTGGCCGCAGAACACGGAACCGCAGTTCGACCACTACACGGTCCTGAGCAACGACCTGGTGGACGGCTACTACGTCTGGGTGCCGCTCGGCACCACCACGCGCAGCACCTGGACCACCGGTCCCGTCACCCCCGACGGCGAGTGGCGCCACTACCGCGTCCTGGTCACCAACCACGGCGGCACCACCACGTACGGCTCGCAGGGGCTCGACGCGAGTGCCACCAACGAGCTGTGGCTGGGGATTCCCGACGGCATCGCCCCCTACAGCGCCCCCGACCTGACCCTGAGCACTTGCGCGGGCGGCATCCGGGCGACCGCCTCGGACACCACGCCGGCCCCGATCCGCGACTTCACCGGCTTCGAGATCGAGCGCCGGGAGGCGACGGCGGGCACCTGGTCGCCCGTCCTGCATCAGGGCTACGACCCGCGTTCCGGCACCGCCACGGCCACCGTCTGCGACCCGCTGCCGGCCGGCGGGCGCACCTACGAGTACCGGGCCCGTTCCTACGACGCGGCCGGGAACTACTCGCCGTACAGCGACGTCCGGGCCGTGACCGTGCCGGCGGCCCAGCGGTCGGAGTGAGCTCGCGGCACCCGCGTCATCGAGAGGGCCCCGGTCATCGGCCGGGGCCCTTCTCGTTGTCCGGGGCGAGGGTCACGCGTCCCGGTACCAGTGCGTCCCGCCCACCAGGAACTCGTACACCGGCCGCCCCCGGCTCCCGCTCGTCCTGAACGCCTCGCCGTGGTCGTCGACGCGGACCGTGCCCTGGCGGCCGGCGCTGTTCCACTGGAGGTCCACGTACCAGTGGACGTCGTGGGTGTCGGCGTGGGCGGTGATGTAGAGGACCTCGGGGTCGGTGCGGCTGACCTTGTAGGGGAAGCCGCGCTGGCCTGCCCTGGGGGCCAGTACGGGGTGCGGGGCGTCGAGGTTCGTGTCGAACGACCTCGTCTCGACGCCTCCGCCGCAGCCCGAGGAGCCGAGGTAGGCGTTCCAGGCGGGCGGCGGGCCGGAGTCGGCCACGCCCACGTGCATGGACTCGATCACGACGGCCTCGTCGCCGGTGCCCTGGACGGTCAGCGCCACCCGCTGCCGGTCGGCCGCGACGGCCCGGTGCGCCTTCACCCAGCCCGGCACGTCCTGCCCCATCACCGGCGGGGCGACCTCGGCGGGAGGCCGGTCGACGAGGTACTTGCCCTCGCACTGGGGGTCGTCCCAGCCGTAGGTGCGGGTGCTCACGGTGAGAGGGGCGGCGGTGGCCCGGCCCGAAGCGGCGTCACGTGCCGAGGGGCCGTCCTCGCGGTCGAGCGTCAGCGCGGTGGCCACCGTCAGGACCAGGGCGACGGCCGCCGCGATCAGGGGCCAGTGCCTGCGGCGGGGGCGTCGGGACGGCTCCTCCGCGGGTGCGGGGGCAGGTCCGGGCGCGGGAGCCGGCGGGGCGCTCTCCTCCGGCGCCGGAGCGGCCGTCCGCCGCCCCCGCTCCCGCGCCGCGTCCGCCAGTACCCACCTCCGGTGCAGCTCCACCAGTTCCTCCGGAGTCGCCCCGCACAGCCTGGCCGTGCGGGAGAGGACCGCATAGTCGGCCGGTACGCCGTCGCCCCGGCAGTACCGGTGCAGGGTCGACGTGCTCATGTGCGCGCGCTTCGCCAGGGCCTCGTAACTCAGCCCCGACCGCTGCTTCAACTCCCGTAACAGCGCCGCGAACTCGCCGATCTCCTCAGCCGCCCCCACCAGTCCCCCATTCCGTCCGGCATCCCATGCCGGACGCGTTTCACCAGGTCAGAGCCGGTGCAGGCATCCCAGCGTTCCGGAAATCCCGATGGAATGGCGGGCCGGAGACGGAGTGGCACAGGCTGGGGCCATCCAAGCACGGCACCCACCGGTCACCGTGCCGGCCCAGCTTCCCCCCGCGCCTCGGGCGTTGGACCGGCGGAAGCGCAACTCACCCACAGACAGGGCAACTCACTCATGCGTATCGCCACCCGCACCGCCACCGCCTCCTCCCTGGTGGCCCTCACCGCACTCACCCTCGTCGGCGTCCAGGCCGGCGCGGCCACCGCCGCCACCACGGCGACCTGCACCACCGCGAACACCCGGCTGACCGTCACCGAGGTGTCCCGCCCCATCAACCACCTGCTGCTCAAGGCCACCAACACCGGCACCAAGGCGTGCGACGCCTACCACGCCCCCTTCCTGCGCGCCGGGGCCGGCGCCCAGGCCCCCTTGGCCTGGGTCGAGGACAGCAAGCCGCAGGCCGTGATCACGCTCAATCCGGGCGAGTCCGCGTACGCCGGCATCGCGACGTACTCCCCTGACGGCGAGGGCGGCGCCACCGAGAAGACCCTCGGCGTGCTCTTCACCGGCCGGACCGCGGGCGGCACCGGCAAGGAGAGGACGCTGAAGCTGCCGAACGGCGGGACCTTCTTCAACAGCGCGGCCGCCGTGACGTACTGGCAGGACAATGCGGCCGACGCCCTTACCTGGTAGAGGCGTTGTCCGGAAACTCCCCCGGAATCGTCCGTGATCGGTAACACACGCATCCCCCCGCTCCCGCCCTCCGTCCTGACAAGTGGTCGCGACGCGGCCGGGGTCGGACGGGCGAGAGCGGGGGCGGGCATGGCGCGGCACATCGGGACGCGGGGCTGGTACGGCAAGGTGGTCGGGGCGGCGCTCGGGGTGACCCTGCTCGCGGTCGGGGCGTCCCTGTGGACCGCGCAGGCCGACACCGCGGGCGGGCCCGCGCCGAAACCCGCGACGAGCAGCGTCGAACCCGTCGGCGTGACCATCGCGCACTCCTCCGACCGCGGCGCGCGCGGCGTCAACATCACCATCGACGACGGCCCCGACCCCACCTGGACCCCGCAGGTGCTGGCCGTGCTCGAGGAGTACGGTGTGAAGGCCACGTTCTGCATGGTCGGCACCCAGGCCCAGGCGCACCCCGACCTGGTGAAGCGGGTCGTCGCCGCCGGGCACCGGCTGTGCGACCACACGGTGTCGCACGACACCGCCATGGACAAGAAGCCCGTGTCCTACCAGTCGCGGCAGATCCTCGACGCCGAGCGCATGATCACCGAGGCGTCCGGGGGTGTGCGGCCCATGTACTACCGCGCCCCCGGCGGCGCCTTCACTCCCGCCAGCCGCAGGCTCGCCGCCTCGCGGGGGATGCGTCCGCTGGGCTGGAACGTCGACACCAAGGACTTCGAGCAGCCGGGCACGGACGCCATCGTGTCCACGGTCGAGCGCGAACTCCCCAACGGCCCGACGCTGTTGTTCCACGACGCGGGCGGCGACCGCTCGCAGACGGTCGAGGCACTGCGGCGGGTGCTGCCCGAACTCAGGCAGCGGGGTTATTCGTTCGGGTTCCCGGTGCGCTGAGGACCGTTCGACCCCTCTTCCCCTCTCCCTCCCCCACACACCTCGAAAGGTGTCTCCTGTGATGAACCGCCACCTGCGCAGGGCCGTTGCCGCCTCCGTCGCGATCACGGCCGGGCTGCTGATGACGGCGTGCCAGAGCGGATCGGACTCCGCCGCCGACGCCGGCACGAGCACCACGGCCACCGCACCGACCGCCCCGAGCGCTCCGGCCTCCCGGAACACCGGCGGGTCGGAGCGGCCAGCCGCACAGCAGGGGGCCGGCCGGGGCTCCGGCGCGGGTTCCTCCACCGGTGCGGGGTCCGGCTCCACTCCCGCCGCGCCCTCCCGCGACACCGCCGTCGAGGGTGTCGACAAGGGCGAGGGCGTCAGCGGCACCTGGTTCGGCAACGTCTCCTACCTGGCACCCGGCAAGTACACGGTCAGCGGCCAGAGGGACAGCGAGCAGGAGTTCCTCCTCGCCGAGGACACCGAGATCATCGGCTACGACGACATCTGCGGCGAACCGGGCGCGGCCGGCGGCACCAAGTGCACCGAGGCCCAGCTCGAGACGGCCGCGAAGAAGGGTGTCTCGGCCGAGGTCGTGATCAGGAACGGCATCGCCACGAGCATCCGCGACGACCACTGAGCCCGGCCGCGTGGACGCCTCACGCCGGTTCGAGCTGCGGCTCCGCGCGGGGCGTCGGCGGGGCGGGGCTCGGTTCCCAGCGGACGGTGGTGCGTATGTAGCCGTAGATCAGCGCGGCCGTGACCAGGAGGACGAAGGGGCCGACCGTCCAGGGGTGGTGGGCCATCTGGACGGGCAGGAAGCGGACCGCGAGCAGGAGGGCGGTGAAGAACACCGCCCCGCCGGCGACCTGCTGTACAGCCGCTCGGTCCCAGCCGTGGTCGAGGGCGCGCAGGCCCGTCTCGATGGTGAGCGTGAACACCACACCGGCGACGAGGTCGATTCCGTAGTGGTAGCCGAACCCCAGGGTCGCGGTGAGGGTGGCCAGCAGCCAGAACGTGCCCGCCAGGCGCATCCACCGCGGGGCCCTGCGGGTGTGGATGAAGATCGCTGTGGCCCAGGCGGTGTGCAGGCTGGGCATGCAGTTGCGGGGCGTGATCGCGTCGTAGACCACCGAGTGCGGGGACACGACCGGGGGCGGGGTGTGCGGCCAGAGTTCGGCGACCGCCCAGTGCGCGCTGCCCGTGCCGAAGGCCCCGGTGCCGTAGGCGAAGACGGGTCCGACCACGGGGTAGATCATGTAGACGGCCGGTCCGAGCAGACCGATCACCAGGAACGTGCGCACCAGGTGGTGGGCCGGGAAGCGGCGCTCGGCCGCCACGTTGCGGAGCTGGTACAGCGCCACGACGACCGCGGCCACCGCGAGCTGGCCGTAGACCGCGTGGAGGATGTGGTAACCGACCGGGCCGGTCGCCGCGACGACGCGGCCCACCACCCACGACGGGTTGCCCAGCGCGTGGTCGGCGACCGCCACGTACGGGTCGAGCACCCGGGGACGGGTCTTGGCGGTGATCAGCAGCCAGGTGTCGCCGGTCTTGCGGCCCGCCACCAGCAGCAGGCCCAGGCCGACGCCCTTCAGCAGCAGGGTGCGCTCCGGGCCGGTACGGCGGGTGAGGGCTACGACCCCGCAGCCGAGGACCACCCACAGCGCGCCGTTGCCGAACGCGCGGCCCTCGATCCCGCCGACCCCGCCGATGCCGAACACCCACCGCGTCAGCGCGAGGACGGCGTCGATACCGAGCGCCACTCCCACCGCCACGAAGCGCTGCCGCCAGGTGAGCACCACCATCGTCAGCGCCAGACCGGCGTACAGCAGGGCCCCCGACTTGGGGCGGTACACCAGCTCCGCGACCTGGGTGGTGAGCGGCCCCGGCAGACCGTGTCGACGCGCGGTCAGTTCCAGCACGACGAGGAACGCGAGCGCGGTCACACCCGCCGCGGCCCTGAGTCTCCACCGCGACCGGCCCTCGGCGATGGGCGCGGTCGTGCCGGATATTCGCGAAAGCCCCCGTGACAGCATGTGCCTCGTTCTCTGTTCGTTATGCCGGATTCTGACTGATATAGGTCCGTTTGGTCGCGGAAGCGGCGGAGCCGTACCCAACTCGTCGACACCGGAGCGGAGTCGATGTGACGGGCGCAACAACACCACACCACCCGGAAGCCAATCAAAGGTGACACGGAAAAGCGCCCCCTGGGGACACAAATCGATCACCAATCGGGCGCGGGATGTCTTTTCGGACACCCGGCGGATACGCGAACAGGCCCGGACGGGGTTCGTCCGGGCCTGTTCCACGTGGTGCGGGTGCCCTGGGGCCCTGGGTCAGACGGCGACGTTCCCGCCCTCGTTGCGACGGCGGCGGACGACGAAGACCGCGCCGAGGCCGAGCGCGACGGCCGCGCCGCCGGCCAGGGCTATCGCCGGGAGGGCCGAGCTGGAGCCGGTCTCGGCGAGGTGGCCCTGGGGGACGACCTGGGTGTCGCCGGCGGGCTTGGTGCTGGGCAGCGGCTTGCTGCCGCCCTGCGGCTTGGGGGTGGAGTCGTCGACCGGGCCGGGGGTGGTACCGGCGGCCAGGATGTCGAACTCGTAGAAGTCGTCGTCCGAGGCGTAGACGCAGTTGCCCTCGTCGTCGACGTACGAACCGATGCTGATCGCGAAGCCGGCGCCGGCGGGGGCCTTCTTGTCGACCGACAGCCGCAGGTCGATGGAGAACGACTCCTTGGCCTTCACGTCGGTGTAGCCGAGGTAGCCGGCGGACTCGTCGTCGAGGTCGACGGAGATGTCGTTCCACTTGCCCGAGGTCGGGTCCTGGTACTGGAGGGTGAGGTACTGGGTGGCGTCGGAGAGGTCGTCCTCACCCATCGCCGCGGCGAAGACACCGAGGTCGACCCGCTTGTAGGCGTGCGCGCCCGAGTTCTTCACGTTGAGCTTGAAGCCGTGGAACCCGCTGCCCGCGACGATCTTCGACGGGAGCCCGGAGAGGCTGGTGGTGAGCTCCTTGTCGAGCTTCGGGTCGGTGCCGTCGCAGTCCTGCGGACCGGTGGGCGCCGACGCCGACGCGGAGGCGGAGGCGGAGGCGGAGGCGGAGGCGCTCGGCGTGGTGGAGACGGAAGCCGAGGGCGAGGTCGTCTCCCCGGTGGGCGCGGCCGAGGTGGAGTTCTCGGCGGGCGGGGTGGAGGTGTTCTCCTCGGCCGGCGCGGAGGTGCCGGTGGCCGGGGTGGAGGTGACGCCGCCCTCGGGCTCGGTCTCGCCCGTCGTGACCGACTCGGAGGCCGAGGGAGAGGGGTTCTCCTCCGCCTGCGCCACCGAGGCCGTCATGAGCACGACCGGAGAGAGAACGGCCGTCGCAGCAGCGAGAGCCAGGGAACGACGCAGCTTCATCAAGAACCTCTGGGCAGCAGGGATCAACGTTTTCGCATGGCTGACTCACAGCCGGGAAAAAGGGTTGCCCGGAAATTCTCGAAATCCCCACGTGAACTCCCCTGGTTCCGCGCGCAGATGAGACATAGCCGATCATTCGAGGATGAGGCGGGCGGGGCTCAGGAGTTCCTGCGCCATGGCGGGCCTCGGCCTGACCGTCCTCCCCCACGCGTACGCGTCCCGCGCCCTGGAGGAGGGCCCCCTCACGCTGGTCGAGGGACCACCCCCCCGGACGCCCCGATCTGGCCCAGCACCGACGCCGCCGGCCCACCCGGGCGGTACGGGCGGTGGAGGCGGTGCTGCGGTACTTCGAGAAGGCGCGACTGCTCCCACACCGCGGACGGGAGCCGGACTCACCGAGCCGTCCCACGTGACCGGCCCCGGCCTCGCGAGCTCGGCATGGTCCGAATGAGAGGCCCTGAGAGCTGGCCCGTGATCCCCGGTGGTTCGACGCCCGCCGGGGATCACGGGACAGCCCTTAGGGTGACGGGACGTCACGGTCGGGACTCGGTCGCCGAAGGGGAGTGCGCTCCGTATGCCTACGCTCAGCGTCCTGACGCCTGTCCATGACGGCGGGCACGCCTATCTGCGGGAGCTGTACGACTCGTTGCGCGCTCAGCGGCTGCCGGCGGGGTGGGGGCTGCAGTGGGTGGTGCAGGAGGACGGGGAGACGGGGCGGCCGGCGGGGGTGCTGCCGGAGGAGACGTGGATATCCACCGGGACCGGGCGGCGGGGTGGGGCTGCTCGCGCGCGCACGCTCGGGCTGGCTCGGGTCACCGGTGCGCTGCTGCGGTGCGTCGATGCCGATGATCTGCTGCCTGATGCCGGCACACTGGCCCGCGACATCGAGGTGCTGGCCGTCCGGCCCGGCTACGGGTGGACCGTCGCCCCATGTCTCGACCTGCATCCCGACGGGCGGCTCGAACCCGGCCCCCGCGATCCCGAGCCCGGTCCGCTGCCCGCTCGGGCTCTGTTGGACGGCGCCGCGCGGGGGGCGATGCCGGTGGTCGGGACCACCCAGACCGTTCACACCGAGCTGGTCCGGCTCCTGGGCGGCTGGCCCGCGCTGCCCGCCTTCGAGGACGGGGCGCTGCTGCTGAGCTGCGAGGCGGTCAGCCCCGGCTGGATGCAGTCCGAGCCCGGGACCCTCTACCGCAAGCATCCCGCCCAGCACACCGCGTCCGAAGCCTTCCGCGACCGCGCCGAGGCCCGGCTCCGGGTCCGGATCGCCGTCCAGCGGGCGGAGGCACTGCACGCGGCGGGGTGGCGCTGGCGGCCTGCGGCCCTCAAGGGCTGACCCGATCGCCCTCGTGTTTCACGTGAAACCACCCGATCGCCCCTCATCCGCGGGTGGGCGTGCTGTTCGGCACCGGCGTGTCCGTCCGCGGTGCCGGCACCGCGGCCCGCGGGGTCCGGGGGGACTCGATGTCGGCGAGCAGGCGGTGCAGACCGGCGCGTACGGACGTGAGGCCGGAGCAGTCCGGCGTGCCCGGCGGCCAGACACAGGTGGCCAGCGTGGCGAGGGTGCGGTGGGCTCGGCGCCAGGCACGGGCGGTGTGGCCCCGGTGGTGGTCGGTGTAGGCGCGGGCGTAGCGGGCGAGGGCCGTGGCCCAGGCGTCGTCCCGTACGCCGGGGGAGGCCAGTGCCCGGCGCGCGCTGCGGCCCGCCGCACCAGGCGAGGTGCTGGCCTGCGCCACGGCCAGCGCCGCCAGACTCACGGCGGGGGCCGGGCCGCCGGGGGCGAACAGCGGAACGGTGTCGGCCGCCTGCCGGAAGCACTCCGCGGCGCTGCGGGCGTCCCCCCGCTCCCACGCCAGTACGCCCTGGACATGCGCGACCCGGCCGATCAGCGCGTCGTCGCCGGCGAGAACCGCCACCGGCCAGACCTGACCGAGCAGGGCGCGGGCGGTGGCCGGATCGCCGGTGACATGCAGCCAGGCGGCGAGCCAGCGGGCGCGGGCGGTGAGGTGGTCCTCGGCGGTCGCGCGGGGCAGCAGGCGGGCCAGAAGGGCGCGGCCCTGCTCGCCGTGGTCGTGCACCGTCCACCAGAACCACAGGTCGGCCACCGTGGCCAGCGCCGCCGTCACCTGCGCATCCGGGGCGCCGGGGCGGGACGCGTACTCCACCAGCGCCATCAGGTCGGCCGCGTTGTCCCGGACGAGCTCGGCCGCCTGCCGCTGGTCGCCCGCGTACCACAGATGCTCGGCGACCTCCGCGAGGCGGCGGTGGTGCAGTA